>CALAGJ010000206.1 GCA_937892395.1 uncultured Parafilimonas sp. | reverse complement strand
TTAATAAACCTTCAATTATTTTTTCTTCACTAATTACTTTTGGAAGAATAAATTGTTTTTTTGGTTTGGCTTTAGCGGTAGTTTTCTATTTTTTTTACCTGATCATAGAGGTTGGCATCTTTTTCAAAACATATGAAGATAACGGCCTGCTGCCATTGTGTACCGAGTTCATATTGCACTTGATTTGTCATAAGTATTCTTTTATTCTGTCATGATTTTTTACTTCGTTTCACTCGCAATGATGGGTGCTTAGTTGTCTGTACTATGTTTTATTGGATTAAATGATTGCCATGATTTTTTTTGCAATGCTTCACTGGCAATGATGGGCCGTGCATAATCATTACCCGAAGGGCGAATGGACTATTGTTTTATCTTTTTTTCAGATTTATTATTTGTCTTTTTATAGTATAGACAAATATGCTGTAGGGCACAGGTGGTGCATGCTGGCTGGCGGGCGGTACAAGTATATCTGCCGTGGAGGATGAGCCAGTGGTGGGCTTTGTGAATGAGATCTTGAGGAAAATATGTTACCAACTGTTTTTCTGCGGCCAAAGGGGTAGTGGCTTTTACGGTTAGTCCTAATCTTGCTGATACTCTAAATACATGTGTATCAACCGCCATATTGGGTTGTGCATCTATGACGGAGGTTATTACATTGGCTGTTTTGCGGCCTACACCGGGTAGTTGTATGAGCTCATCCACCGTCATGGGTACGGTGCCATTAAACTGATTGATGAGCATTTCTGCCATGCCTTTGAGGTGTTTGGCTTTGTTGTTTGGATAGGAAATACTTTTTATGAGTTGAAAAATATCGGGTATGGATGCTCGACTCATTGATAGTGCATCTGGATAGGCTCTGAAAATGGATGGGGTTGTCATATTGACCCTCTTATCTGTGCATTGTGCGGAGAGGATAACAGCTACCAAAAGTTGGTATGGATTGTCATAAATAAGTTCAGTTTCTGCATTGGGACTATTTGCCAGAAAGTAATCGGTTACTACTTGGTATCGCTGCTTCCTTGTCATCTGTGAAGCGAATATAGTGGTAAGAAATTAATGAAGCGTGTGGATATTAAGATGAGTAGAAACAGAAATTGGCTGGCATATACCAACCAACTCATGTTGAATTAAACTGTTTGAAGCTGATGAACAGTAGCAAAAATGCGATCCAATACGGTGGGTGCCGGTGCCAATAATGGCATTTTATGGAGTCGGTTTTGTACTTCCGTCAGTGTTAGCAGCTTTTCACGCAGTGCCCAGTTTACCTGCAATTCGGCTTCTAAGGCCGGGACAAATTCCGGTTCTAATTCATTGTACATATACTGCACTAATGACTCCGTAGTAAAATCTTGCATAATATTAATTTTTAAATTACTACGATTTCCCCAGGACTTTTTTGGATTCAGACTTTTTATAAGCCTGCTATAAAACTCTAAGTTTGTGTAAATATTGTGCTGGAACTGTTCTTTATTTTGTAAGCGTGCTGGCAATCGGCTCGGGTATTAAAAAAATATCCTCATTATCTTTTTTCATAAAGAAATGTTCCCGTGCATATTTTTCTATGGTGGCAGTATTGTTTTGAAGGTCTCCAAGATCTTTTCTGGTTTGGGTAATGGCATCTTGAAAATATTTTTCTCCGGTTTGTAGTTTGTGTAATTCTGCTTGTCTTTCTTGCTGATTAATGAGATTGTTTTTATCCAAAAAAATAATCCATACAGCAAAGACGATCATACTGATGATGTATTTATTTTTTATGTAAGATAAGTATGGGAGGTATTTATTCATTATAAATATTTCATAAAATTAGGAATAGATATAAATTGATACGGGTTCTGTTTTTTTTGTGCAAAAAAATGTGTGGCCTGAATTGTTTTGCACAGCATTGCAAAATTTTTCATTAAGCCGCTCATTTTTGAATATGAAAGGATGGCACTACTAGTTAAAATTATTTACAAAATGCATATCATATAATAGAATGAGATTGGGTCTTATTTGTATTTATGGTAATACTTTTATGAGCAGGTATGCTTGGGTTTTTAAAAATTAAATAGTATAGTGCATGATGTACAAAAGCAATATCTGAAGTAAATGAGTGAAATGCCGAAATTTGTCTTCCTTCCCTTTAATATTGATTATAAAATTACTACAAAAAAATATTTTTATTATGTCAATCTGGTTTCATTCAAACATATGTCTCTCCCAAATCAATCTGCTAAACAAATCTACAATGGGGGAACATTTAGATATGCAGTTTACCGCTATTGGGGATGATTTTTTGTGTGGTACAATGCCTGTTGATCATAGGACACAACAGCCTTATGGCATTTTGCACGGAGGCGCATCTGTGGCACTTGCAGAAACCTTGGGTAGTATTGCATCCGCCTTAGTTGTAGATACCAATCACTTTAAATGTGTAGGATTAGAAATAAATGCCAATCATATTAGATCTGTGCGAACTGGATTGGTAACCGGTACTTGCAAACCTATACATATTGGTAAATCTACCCATGTTTGGGATATACGTATTTGTAACGATGATCAAAAATTAGTTTGTATTAGTAGGCTTACTGTTGCTATATTGAATAAAAAGTAAATTCGGAAAATGATAAATGGTAGTTAGATTTTACATCAACGGTATAAGGTAGTTGATTTATCCATATTCCTTTGTAGAAAATATAAAATATGAAATTGAAATTATTTACCTGCTTCTTGATTTACATTAGTTTTTCAACAGTGACTAAGAGTCAGGCACTGCGCATACCACAGGCTGTAAACTATGCTTCCTCTGTGGGGTGCAGAGTGGGGGTTACACAAATTAAAATTGATTATAGTGCACCGGGTGTAAAGGGC
Organism: uncultured Parafilimonas sp.; assembly: GCA_937892395.1. Lineage (GTDB taxonomy): Bacteria > Bacteroidota > Bacteroidia > Chitinophagales > Chitinophagaceae > CALAGJ01. The sequence continues at coordinate 930 of CALAGJ010000206.1, read as the reverse complement.
AGAGAGGGAAAAATATATGGTACAGATGTAGTGCCATTTGGGTACACCGTGTTGGGCTTTGGTTCTTCAATGCCATCCCCATGGCGTGCAGGTGCTGATGAATGTACCGTGATGTCATTTTCAACTGATGTTACCATAAATGGAAAAAAATTACAAGCAGGTAAATATGCTTTTTTTATAGCAGTAGGGGCAGATAGTAGTACACTTATTTTTAATAAAAATACCGAGGAATGGGGCAGTTATTTTTATAGAAAAGAGTTGGATGTACTACAGGTAAATACGGTGCAAGAAAAAAATTTACCCTTACTACAAGAGCGATTGGCCTATCAATTCACTAACCAAACTGATCATGCTGTTGACATAAATTTAGCATGGGAGAAATGGCGTTTTCCAATCCATATTGAAGTTGATTTAAAAGCCACTGTGTTGGAAGATATTCGCAGGCAAATGAGTGGTGTCATTGGGTTTGATCCGCCAAGTTTAGAGGCAGCGGCTCAGTGGTGTGTGAATAATGATATAAATTATGATGAAGCATTAAACTGGATTAATTCAGCTACAGATCCACAGCTGGGTGGCCGCACTACCTTTACTGCATTGTCTGTAAAAAGTAAGATTTTAAAAAAATTAGGAAGAGAAAATGAAGCTGCTACAATGATGAGTCAAGCTATTGAAAATGCTACTGCTATTGAACTGCATGGTTATGGAAGACAATTGCTCAATGAAAAGAATTTGCCGGAGGCGCTATCCTGATCAATACCCGCGATATTCCAGACCGCAATTACCTGAGTGTAAATGTCAGCGGCGGTATCAACAACGTGACTACTTTCCAGCCCTACCTCACCAGTGCAGGCGGCAAAACCGACTGGCTCGGCCTCGACAATGGTGCACGCGCACTGCCGCAGGGCTACCCTGCTTCCGATGCTTTTATGG
>CALAGJ010000205.1 GCA_937892395.1 uncultured Parafilimonas sp. | reverse complement strand
TAAAATAAACATTTAAAAAGAAGTTCTCTTTTGAAACTTGTGAAGCAGGAAGTTGATAGACATTTTTCATCATCAATTCCCACATTGGAGAAGAGACACTCACTGCATTATTAGGTTTTGCAGCTTGTTTATATGGTCCGTGGTGGAGTTTTGCCATTACCACTGCAATAGTGGCCATCGCTATACACATGCAGTCTTTTCGTGCATTTGCAAGCGGTTTTACCGGGTTGTTCATATTATGGTTTGCACAGGCTTTGTGGATAGATAATGAAAACAATCATCTACTTTCGGAAAAAGTAGCCTCTATACTTCCGTTAGGTGGATCTACAATGGCGCTGATATTTGTAACTGCATTTATTGGAGCCTTAGTAGCCGGGTTTGCAGCACTTACGGGTTCACTGGCACGTACTACTTTCTTTAAAAAATAAAATACTTTTGTGTATCAGCACAAATGCAGATTTAATGTCAGTTGATTCAGTTGTAAAACCAAAATTGCTAACCTTATGTGGCTATCGAATACTGCCAGCTACTGATGGAGGAAAGAAAGGAATTTATCTCTTCGAGAAATATTTGGCAGCGCATTTTGAATTGATTATGATTGCCACTAAAGACAATTCGCCAGACGAAGCTTTAACCTTTACATTAAAAAAAATGTTGGGGAAAAATAGCTTGAGGTATGTAAACCCCATCTTGCTTTTTCAGCTATATCGTATCATCAAAACTGAAAAAATAAACTATTTCTTGATTGAGCATTGCTATTTCGGATGGGTGGGCGTATTGCTAAAATGGATAGCCGGTGTAAAGCTTATTGTACATCATCATAATATCGAAGCTACTCGATTTAAATCTCTGAATAAATGGTGGTGGCGAATCTTATGGCAGTATGAAAAAATTGTGAGTAAGCAGGCTGATGAAAATTTTTATAAGACAAATGAAGATAAACTTTTTGCAATTGCAGCATTTGGACTTAATCCAATTCATACAATGACAGTTCCTTTTGGCACACCCATCAGTTCAAGTCCAACATTGGAACAAAAAAATGAATGTACATCTACCATTTCAACAATGCATGGAATAGCTCCAGATACATTGCTTTTCATGTTTGCTGCTTCATACAATTACCCGCCCAATTTGCAAGCATTAAAAATAATTTTGGAGGAGATAAATCCAATATTGTGCAATCTGCAAAAGCAATATAAAATAATCATTTGTGGCGGTGGTTTACCAAAAGAAATGTTGAATTTATATGAATATCAATCAAAGCATGTAATATATGCAGGTTTTGTAGATGATATAGATGTATATTTCAAAGGATGTCATATTTTCTTAAACCCGGTATTGGAAGGTGGCGGTATTAAAACAAAATTAGTAGAAGCATTGGCCTGCGGACAATCTGCTGTATCTTCAAAAATAGGTGCTATGGGAGTTACTATTGATTTATCTGCTCCAAAATTGGTAATTGCCATGCAGGATGATGCCGCCGCCTACCTCCATGCAATTAATGAATTATTGCCAAGTATTTCTGCTCCCACTCGGGATGTATTTTTCGAATATTTTAGCTGGAAACAAATAGCAAAAAAGGTTTACACAAAAATTATGAATTAAATATGTTGCATACCTATACTGAACCCTATCTTTAAATAATTGTAATTATTACAAAATATCAATTTTAATGAATCATAAAATTGTAGTTGCAATAACTGGGGCAAGTGGTTCTATTTATGCTAAATTGCTCATAGAATCTTTACTAAAATTTCAATCGCAATGGAATCAACTTGCAGTGGTAATGAGTAACAATGCAAAAGAAGTGTGGCATACTGAAATTGGTGATGATTCTTATAAAAATTTGGCTGTAAGCTTTTACGATAAATACGATTTTAATGCACCATTTGCATCTGGATCTGCAAATTATAATACCATGATTGTAGCTCCTTGTAGTATGGGTACTTTAGCCAGAATTGCCAATGGCATTAGTGATGATTTGGTAACCCGTGCTGCTGATGTGGTACTAAAAGAAAGAAGAAGATTGATACTAATGGTAAGAGAAACGCCCTACAACTTAGTTCACATAAAAAATATGGAAACGGTTACACTCGCCGGAGGCATTATTTGCCCTGCCACTCCATCCTTTTACCACATGCCAACCTCTATGGAGGAAGTAGCTATGACAGTTGTAAATAGAACATTACAATTAGCAGATATTCATACGGATTCTAAAAGTTGGGGAGAATGATTGGTGTACATTTTACTATGCTGAATATCCTTTTTTGAAGATGTGTACTTTCATAACTAATTCTGCAGATGATGCTACATTAAATTTCTTTAAAAGCTTTTGCCTATGATTGTCCACTGTATTTTTTGAGATACCTAATAAGCCTCCAATTTCTTTACTTGCCTTGCCCTGTGTCATTAAGGCAATGATGTCCTGTTCACGTTTGCTTACCAGTACACCATCATCTTCTGTAAAATCTGAATTCTCCGTGGTATAACAGGTGAATATTTGTTGTGCTCTATGATTGTTTTTTATTATAGTCATCATTGGCTTTGCATCTATAGTCATCAAATGATGTACATCACTTATTAGACATAATCCATACATGAAATGATTTTTTTCATCAAAATACATAGCAGGGTATTGAATGGCCACCCACCTATATTCCTGATTGTTGTTCTTCATTCTGAAATAGATGTGTGCATTAATTTCATGTCTTTGCTCATCTGAAAGTGAAAATAACATTTTGAATGATTTGCCCAAAAAAGAAAAAGCATAGTTGACATCATCTGGGTGTATCATGCCAAAATATTCTTTATAATTCAAGTTAAGAAAATGATCATTTGTATAGGGTGTTAATTTGTCAATTAGCCCACCAGCAACTTTAATTTTCGGATTTGGAAAGTCATTATCAAAAATATACCATCCATATTCGCCCAAAGCCAACTTGGGTAATATTTTATAATAAGGTTGAAAAAAATCGATAACCGTCCTTAGGTCTTCTTTTACGGCAGTTCTATAGTTCTCCCAACAGGAAAAAAAGTATTCGTGTGATGTCAATTTTATATGTTTTACTTCGAGCATACAATAAATTTTTTGCAGTTCAGAGAATATGCTAAAGTACAAGCTTTATTTAATTTTTCATTATAAAACCATTGGAATAGTGATTAATCACTACAGATCGTTTTTGGCACAATTTTATTTTTCAGAATAGTATGGAACGGTACTTTTCAATAAAAAATTATTCACAAGATTTTGACTGAATCATAACAAAAAAGGATATAATCTTTGTGCACTAACAAAATACCCTTTCTTTTGTTATGTATTAATCGATGGTATCCAAAATTTCAAAAGGAGTATTTATTAGTGTAGAAACATTCTACCAGCCAGAATACAGCAATCCTGCTGCTAATGAATATACATTTGCCTATCGTATAACCATTGAGAATAAGAACGATTTTACCATTAAACTTTTAAGCCGCAAGTGGTTTATTTTTGATAGCAGTTGTGAAGATAAAGATGTAGAAGGAGATGGAGTTGTAGGTGTACAACCTGTGCTTCAATCTGGGCAGCAATTTCAATATGTAAGTGGTTGCAACCTGCGCAGCGAAATGGGCCGTATGAGTGGATATTATATCATGGAAAAGCTTGACGATAAATCTGAGTTTCAAGTAAAAATTCCTCCATTTGATTTGATGGCGCCTATGAAATTTAATTAAAAAATGCTTTAGTCTTACAAAGACGATTAAAGCATACTACAATTGACTTAATGACTTCTATTATCTTTACAATATGTAAAAAAAATCAAGCACTTTTTTAATACCTATTTTTACGTTCAATATTTGCATCATGAAACAATTAGTAACCTTTGTATTAATACTATATGTCCTGAACATTCATGCTCAGGAAAAGTATAGTAAAGTATCTATTAGTATTGCCCAAACTGATATCAGAAAGCTGCAACAGGCAGGTCTTGAATTTGACCACGGAGTATATGATGGAAAATCCGGCAGATATATTACTGTACTTAGTAGTAGTGACCTAAACATTCTGCGACAGCAGCAATTTTCTTTTTCTATCATTACTGAAGATGAAACTGCTTCATTTAATCTGCGAAATAGCGGCGAAAACTTTTACGCCACTACTGCATATAATAAAAACCCAAGTAATGGTAGCAGTTGTACATCCATAAAGAACTTGATTGATGTACCTAATGATTTTACGGAAGGTAGTATGGGAGGGTATTATACACTCGCTCAGATATTTTCTAAAATATCGGAAATGAAGGCCAAGTACCCCAATTTGGTACAAGTAGATACTATCGGTTATTCTTATGAAAATCGACCTCTTGTAGTCGTAAAAATTTCTGACAATCCAGCAATTGATGAAGATGAACCAGAAGTATTTGAACATGCCCTTCAGCATGCACGTGAGCCAATGGGCATGATGCACCTTATTTTTTTTATGCAATATCTCTTACAACACTATGATACTGATGCATTTTGTAAGGAGATTATTGATAGCAGGGAGTTGTATTATCTGCTCTGTATGAATCCTGACGGATTTGAATACAATAGAAGTATTGCACCAACAGGTGGTGGTCTGCACCGAAAAAATCGAAATTCCACTTATGGTAAAATTGAGCCGCTCGGTGTAGATCTCAATAGAAATTATGCAGTAGATTGGGGTTATGATGATATTGGTTCTTCACCTATTAAAACAGCTGAAACTTATAGAGGTCCATCTGCATTTTCAGAGCCCGAAACACAGGTAATTCGCAATTACGTAAATAGTAGAAAATTTAATATTCATATAGATAATCACACGTTTAGTAATGTATTTATATATCCTTATGGCGTGCCAATAAACCATACACCACAGCCTGCTGACGAAGCTGCATTTTATGGTTATACAAAATATCTTTTGCCACGATATAATTTTTTTGCCGCAGGCACTACACCGGAAACATTGGGCTACGAAGTAAATGGAGTATCCACTGATTGGTACACCGCAGGAGATTTGGACATTCGTAAAAAAATATTTTCTTATGTGTCAGAAACGGGTACTTCTGATGATGGTTTCTGGCCTTTAAAAAGTCGTATCATTCCTTTGGCTCAGGAGCAACTTTGGCATCATTTTCAATTGGCTTATCTGGCAGGAAGCCAAGTAATCATTAGAGATGAAACACCCGCTATCATTGGTAGTGATAATGCAATATGTAGTATGCAAATTACCCAAACGGGTATAAATGGTAAGCCGGTTCAGGTTGCACTTATACCTCTACAAAATATAGCAGAAGTGGAGGCTACAAAAACCATTATGGCTTCTAATTTCCTTCAGGAAGAAAAAGTAAACATGCAGATTAAAATACCTACTGTTTTACCGGATGGCTCCATAGTAAAGTATGTGTGGGATTGTGAGACAGATGGCATTCATTATTATGATACCATAACCAGAGTATATAAAGGCAATACCATTTTTGAGGATAATATGGAAGGGAGTTTCTCTACAAACTGGAGCACAAATAGAGAATGGTTTTTTACCAATACAAAGGCATACAGTGGTACAAAATCATTGCATGATGCTGTTAGAGAAAATTATAAAGACAATATCACGAATGTAGCTCAATGCATCAAATCCTTTGACCTCAGTACAGGTACAACTAATGCTTATCTTTCTTTTTATACCAGATACTTTTCTGAAAATGGTTATGATAAAATGACTGTGGAAGTATCTAAAAATGGTACTACCGGACCTTTTTCGATAGTATGTGGCAGAACTACGGTTGCAGAGGATTTTAGTGGTGGGCTGGGAGGAGTACCTTCCTTTACCGGTGGCAGGCCGGGATGGGTAAGGGAATGGATTGATTTATCTGATTATAAAAACACATCCAAACTTAGTTTCAGATTTAGGATGACAAGCAATGCGGGTGTAACTGCAGAAGGATTTTACATAGATGATATTCAGCTGGTACAAGCAACTTCATCTGAAATATTGCCATTGTATATCAGTTCATTTACTGTATCTAAAATAAATAAATATGCTTCCCTGCAATGGAGTGGCGATATCAAAACAAATTTTCAATACTTTGACATAGAACGTAGTGCAGATGGCTATAGGTTTTCTTCTATTGCTAAAGTGTATAGCAGGGGAAATAGTTGGAGCTATATTGATAAAGCGCCAATAAATGGCACTAATTATTATCGCATTAAACAAGTGGCCACTGGTGAGGCGGATTCATATACAGCTACAAGAAATATCAACTTTGCAAATGCAGGATCAATAAGCATTGCACCAAATCCTATACAGGATTTGATGAAAGTTAATGTAAGTGTATTGGGTAATTCTTTCTTTAGTATAACATCAGCCGCAGGTGTTACTGTGATGAAAGGAACACTTCAGCAAGGTATAAACAATATCAATGTACAAGGTTTAGCAAGGGGTTTTTATATGATTGCAGTTACAATGGCTGATGGAAAAACAGAAAATCAGCGGTTTATAAAAGAATAGCAATAGTAAGTAGATATACTAACTTAATGAATTGTGGATGCCTTGCATTTCTTACATTAAAATGGCTCATTCATTGAAATGCAATGCATACCTCCTCCACCATAGTTTACTGATAGGGCGTTGATTTGGATAATGCTCTTTTCCGGAAATGCAGATTGTAAAATTTTTACAGCTTCTTCATCTCTTTTTTTAATCTTCTTTGATAAACCTTTTTGCCAATATTTTGCTACCAATACTCGATCATTGATAATGACAAAGTTTAGATAGCTTGCTGCGGCTACACAGTTAATTTCATTGCCAGAAGGGAAATAGTTATCATTAAAAATTTGTAAACTTTCTATTTGTTTATACACACTATCAGCAGGAGAGAGGGTAGTGGTGTGTATATAAGGCATTGGCATTCTAATGATATGAAAGGGATGCTCCTGTATATCTGTAGCTTTTTCTAGAATGTCAAAATTAATATCCATTCTTTCACCAGTTTGCTTTTCAATATCATTGGTTCTATCCTCCGGAGATACTGATGCGAGTAGGATTGTACTATCGTTTACAAAGCGGGCAAATTCATCTACATGGCCATTGGTGGTAAGCATGGTATAATATTTTTTTCCATCTGGGCCGCTTATGGGTGGCATTGTACTCATATCATCATCTCTTACACCCTGTTTTAGCCATATTACTTTTTTTGCACCCAAAAGACGTTTGTATTCAGCTTCCATTTGAGCTAAACTTAGCCCCGGGTTTCTTTGTCTTTCAACCTTTTCTACTACCAGTAATACGCCCTGCTTATTTATTTCTCTATTGCCACCTTCTGATACTACATGCGAAGAAAGTACCGGCAATTTTAAATTGAAAGCAATGCGTTCATCCAATTTTTCATCTAGAATTGCTGCCACATCACTCGTATCTGAATAGCCCCATAAATTAAACATAAAATCAGCCATTGCTTTTTCACCTTTTTCATTGGTGATAAATATGGGTCCAAAGTCTCTGGCCCAAAATTCTTGATAAGGAAAATGAAAAAATTTTATTCGTTGATTACTAATCCAATCTGATGGAATTGCAGCTCTTACCAATTGTTCTATTGAATCATTCTGCACAATATAGTTTATAGTAGCTGTTGGTACAATTGCTTTCATCATCTCAAACTGTACGTCAAAATTATTATACCCACGTTTATGTGTTATTTGTGGATATAACATCCAAACAGATTTTGTAGTTTCGTATTCGGCAGATTGGCGCCACTGTCCGGGATCTGCTATTTGTTGACAAAGTCCTTGATTTATGGGAAAATGAAACACAACATAAAGGAGAAAAATTTTTAAAGTATTCATTGGAATAGAAGTGATTTTAAAGTGCAGTTTGTATTGAGGTAAAACATGCTTTAATACAGAATAGTCCATATATTAATAGTTGAAATAAACGGGAATCCTCAAATAGTTTGGATCAAACCAAGGCGAATTTCTATACACAAAATAAAGTTGTGCATCCATATCAGTTGCGAATGTAGAGTCTGTAAGTTTTTTCTTTTCTAATGTATGTTTTAATTCAGGGTTTTGTGAGAGCCAGTTACCGCCTACCTCCTCCCAGCGATGGTCGCTATAACCCTCTTTGGGTTGCAAAATGGCATCAAAAAAATTCCATGAAAAAAAACTATCATCTGTATCTGGAATCAAGGTTTCCATGATATATAAATCAGATTCCTGTCCGGTATAAAAAAGGAAATCCCCTTTGTGAAAAGCAATAGTATCTTGCTCATTGTGGTATTGTATATTGTAGTGTCGGTAGTGTTTTTCATAAGCTGACTTATAAGTGTCATAATGATCAAGTATGAAATAACTACAAACAACGGTACTATCATTTTTAATTTGTTTCATTTTTACTCCATTCCATTGCAGTCGTTGTATTGCTGCATGCCACCCTGCTGGTATAATAAAAAATTTGGGTTTAATAATTTGTTGTTTTGGCTTCATGTAGTTGTAATATTCAACATTTTTTGTAAAAGGTTTTTTGTGGTTATAAAACATACGGGGCAGCCCAGTAATCTTACTTATTACCATTCCTGTATCATAACCTTTAAAAGAAATGATATCCTTTTGAGTACTGTCAATTGTCCAGTTATAATGAAAAAATTTATCCTTTATAATGGATTGAGAGAGTATTCTTTTTTCAAGTATTGTTTGATAATTTATGCCAGCCACTTCTATTAAAGACTTCATAAAATCATAGGTGCTTTTTACCCTTTCCTGAAATGGTTTTAGCATGTGTGTTTCAGGTACAAATGCTATAGTTGAAAACAAAGCAGCATAGCCACTGCTATATCTGGGAGGGTCATAAAAGCATGTCCAACCTAACCCGGGCAAAGCATCTTCAAAATTGACATAAGGACAAATATCCCAGTTTTTTTCTTGCATGCTTTTATAAAGTGCTGGCTCAAATGTATTGTGTAAAAAATTGCCTAAAGGTGCAGGTAGTTTATTATGTTGTGTGGTAAGTAGAGTAAATGTATGCTGATAGTCTGCACCATCACTTACATGATTATCTATCAAAATATCTGGTTGTAGCCACTGAAATATTTTTTCAAAAGCCATTGCATCTTTGCTGTCTGCTTTTATAAAATCTCTATTTAAATCTAAGTTTTGTGCATTGCCCCTAAAACCATAAGATAATGGCCCATCTTGGCTTACACGTGTTACACTATTTCTTTGTAAAGCTCCACCAATATTGTATATCGGAATGATGGCAAGTATAATATTGTCATTAATTTTTATTTGTTTATTGAGGATGTTTTTTAGCAATATCATGCTGGCATCAATACCATCTGGCTCACCCGGGTGAATACCATTATTGACAAGTATGACTAATTGTTTTCTTTTCTGAAAATGCTGAATATTAAAATTGCCTAAGTTGTTATACAAAACAACATGTAAAGGATAGCCCGCATCTGTAGTATCTCTGGTTACCATTTTAACCTGTGTAGAAGCAGCATCTAATGCGTTGTAAAATTTGATACATTCAAAATACGTTGTTGTTTCTTTACCATCTGATTGTTCAAATGGTGTTTGCCACTGTTGGGCATATAGATTGAAAGATAATAATAGAAATATTGTAATAGCGTAATACCTTGTCATGACGCCGATAAAAATAAGCTTTGGCAAGTTATAAAAGAAAACCGCACTTCAGTATAGAAATGCGGTTTAAAAAAAGAAATCTATTCTGTTTATCGTGAAATGAGTATTTCCATAGATTTAAACTCTTGGTCTCCATGCATTACAAACATTTCTAATTTTTGATGTGTGTCATCCATGAAAGTCAATACCTGACGGGCATCAATTGCTTTTCCTGCCATAGGATCAGTCATTTTTCCTGCAAACTCTATGGCTTTTGTAGCATCATTCCATTTTCCTTCCATATAAATAATTCCGGTACCCATATTGTCAATCCATGTTGTAACAAATATGTTTCTTACATTATCATATCCGGTTAATCCTTGACCTTTAAAAGGCATACCCATCATTTCCCCTTCTGATGTAGAGAGTTGATACCTGCCCCCCATTACCATTTCATTATGACAGGTGGAATTCATTTGCATAGGAGGGGCACCAGGATTCATCCAAAATGTAATTGACTGTTTCCAGTCTCCATCTGATTTAGCCATCATGGCATGTATTTTTCCGGGTGTCATAAAATCTGTAAATGCCTTTCCCTCAGCCTCTGTCATTTGAGCAGATAAACCCTGTGAAAAGGAAATACATAAAGCAGCAATTAAAATTTTTTTGACCTGTTTCATACAACAAATTTTTTACTTTTAAGAAAGTATAAAAGTAAGGGAAATGAATTTAAACTCTTTTTGAAAAAATCTCTATATAAAATGCATAAGAAATAGAGTAAAATTTGGACTCTTGTATAATACTTAAAACCAACTATTATTCGTACAGAAATATATTTAATGGCCAAATCTGTATTATACATTAAATGGGCATACTGCCCCCACATTAGTTTTAATGAAGAGCATTATTGTTAGTAAGGAAATTAATTTTAGTCCGTATGAAGTAATAGAGGAGATAAATAGCAAAAAAAATTAAGAAACTTTATGCATCATACCGGTTTTGCCCTTGTCTTTTGTAATGTCTGCAATTTTTTGTTCCAGCTTAAGGATTGTGCCATCTTTCCTTAGTAAATCATCTTCCAATTCTATTATTCGATTTTGCTTTTTTTGGATAATTGTTTGTTTCACAAAAAAACCAAGTAAAAAGCCCACAATAGCAAAGGTTATCAATGTGAAAAAACTATAATAGTCATCAAGGAAAGAAATATTCATAAGGCTATTCATAGAAAATAATTGATTTGCAAATAAATGTTACATTAGAGATACGATACTTTCTCAAAATTAGTTTACTCTATTTATATTTTTTTTTACAGATCAATTGAAAATGGACTCTTTCGTTTATTCTTAACTGCGATTATATTTG
>CALAGJ010000204.1 GCA_937892395.1 uncultured Parafilimonas sp. | reverse complement strand
CAAAGAAATCTGCAACAACAAAAATTTGATCTTTACGATAGTACTTTATTGCAAGTAATGCAAAAAGGACTGCTGGGTGGCGATGCTACTTTTGCGGCTATTTTCAAAGCTTGCAAAGCAACATCAGTACTTCGGTTTTTGGATAATGAAAGTACAATGGCTGAGGAACTTCGCATTATGTATAGTGTGCCGATTAAGCATTTTTTGCCTGCGGCAATGCAGGAATTGGGGAAGCGGTGGTTTGGGTGAGGGGGTAGAGGAGGTAAGACAATTTATTTTGCTGACTTTTTTGGATACCAAAAGTTATCTTAATACAAAATGAGTTTTAATGGTGGATATTCATGTGGTAAGCTAACCTTAGGGTCTTTTCTTGTGTACTGTTGCTCATCTGAAAATTTTTTGTGCATGCCAAGGATAATCTTATATGAATTACTCCCTTCTTTATCATTAAATTGATTATCTGCATAGGGCTCTCCAATGCGACCAACAATAGCCCAAGAAAGTAAAATAATGCATTTTTTTTTCATGTATTGTACTTTTTTTATCTCGTACCCCATTGCCAAAGTGCAAAACCAAGACTCTTGTTGGTAAGGTGCTTATTGCTTTTTAAGCATTGCATAATATAGCCTCTGTGGTGTGCTTCATGTGCAATCAAATAGCCAAGAAATGCTGTGGGATGGGGCTTGAAGCCTTTAATTTTATTTTCAGCAAATCCTTTTTCAAGTAATTGTACAATAGCGGCTGATGAAGCATTCAAATGTGTTATTAAAATTTTCTTTCCTTCATTGGATTCGATTTTTGTCACAGTAGTCATCAGTTCAGGCATTGCCTCTTTAAGCCACATCAGCCGCACATTGTGTATATGTGCAAAATTTTGAAATACAGTTCTTCCTTTGTCAGCTATGGTGTCATCAAACCAACTTTCGTTTATCTCATTTAGTAGGTAAATATTTACCCTGTTATTGATATGCCAAGTATCAATTTGTTGTTGAATCCATTCCATAACTTAGAATTATATTTTGAGAATTTTAATTTACCAAAAATAATTGCTTTACGGCAGTTTCATGTCCTACTGTTATTTTACAATAGCAAATGCCTTCTATTTTTTCTAAAGGTTTGCGGAATGTAACAAGGTTTCTCCCCTTAGCGCCATCTATATTTTTATTAAATAATATTTTTCCGAAAGCATTATAAATAGCCACAGAAGCTTTTTTGTTTTCCTTCAAGGTAAATGAAATAGTTGTTTGACTGTTGAATGGATTGGGTGAAATGGCCATGTCAAATAAATTTTTTTCCTCATCAGCTACAACTGATTCCACAGTTAGATTACAGGAGGATCCTTCTGTATATTTATATCGCTTATTTACAGCAATATTTGTACAATAATCCACGTGTCCTGATGGCCATTCAATAATAGCAGAATCAATGATTGTAGCTTTTCCAAAACCAAAATGTACAGGAAGCATATTCATACAGTTAAATGAATTTTGTGCGGATACTTCTCGCATTTGCCAGACATATTTTCCATTAATTTTTGCCTTCACCCTTACTTTAGCACCAATTGCAGAGCGGTTAGATGCAGTGCCTGTAAGTTTGACTATAGCCCAATTATTTTTATTTTCTGCTTGATTTCTTAGGTTCTGATATAATCCTCTATCTTCATCATAACCATTTACATAAAGATCTAAATCACCATCGTTGTCATAATCACCTGTAGTAGCAGTAAAGTGACCGCCGACAAATTGTGTAAAAGGTTTGCCAGCAGTTATGGCTTTAAAAACTGTGCTTCCAGCACTTATATTGCTTTCATAGTACTTATTCATTTGACCATAATCATTGATCACCACACAATCGAGGTCTCCATCATTATCATAATCACCCCATACAGAAGCAAGTGATATATCTTCATCCGATGCAATAGGGCCTACTTCTGCTGCGGTAAGTTTGTTGAATGTACCATTATCATTTCTGTAAAAATCATTGGATAGACCGGAATTTACATCTATGCCGGTATAGTTGGTTATGTATAGATCAAGGTCTCCATCATTATCAAAATCAATCCAGTTCCAAACCTGTCCATCTCTTAAATCTGTACCCAAAGGGGCATCTGTAATTCTACTAAATGCAGGAGAGCCATTTTTCATGGTATTATTTTTAAAAGCATAATCTTGAAACAAAGTACCATTTACCCTACCGGAAGAAATAAATAAATCTGCATCTCCATCATTATCATAATCACTCCAAGTGGGCACGGTATAAGCATCTAATGTGTCAGTAATTGGTGTTGAATAATTTCTGCTAAAATTTTCATTTCCATTATTCACAAGAAGTTTATTGCCATCTGGAATGCCCAAGAATAAATAAGGACCTGCGATAACAAAATCAAGTCTATTGTCATTGTTGATATCGCTAAATGAAATTCCAAACCCCCTCAATTTTGTAGGGTCAGATAGATCAGCGTTCACATTCTGAGAAAATGTACCATCACCATTGTTTTTGAATAATCTTGAACCATAAATTCCTGCTGCTGCTACCAGGCAATCAACATAACCGTCATTGTTATAATCTCCCCATGAGTTTCCAATCCCTCTATCAATCGGCAGTCCACTATTCGTTACACTTGAGAATCTTCCACCGCCATCGTTGTGATATAAACCTGCTTGAAGTACATATAAATCTAACCTGCCATCATTATCGTAATCAATCCAGGTGCTTCCCGTATAAAAACTGATTGGTCTGGCATTGACTATGGCATTGGTAGTATCTGTTATATGTTTGAAAATAGTTTGGCTGTTTACAGTTAAAATACCCATCAGCAAAAGATACAGTGTGCAAGCTAAATTTTTTTTCATTTTTTTCATTTTTCAAATATTGATAATAAAAATATTGGCTCTGCTGCCTTTACTTATAGAGAAAGGATGTAAATGAGATGTACTACACTTATTTGAGATGAATGGTGTTGCATATATTTTACGGATATATAATTTTACAATAAAAGTGGCTATTTCAAAGTATAAATTTCATTTCCTGCTTTGGCTAACAATTCTCATTTCATTTTTTTTTGAAAC
>CALAGJ010000203.1 GCA_937892395.1 uncultured Parafilimonas sp. | reverse complement strand
TTTACATCGTTTATAAAAACAGGTTCTACCTTTAATACTTTCTTTACACCCACAGCGAATGTATTGGTAACCATTGCCCCATTTCTTAAGAAACATATACTCATAACATGCATCGTTGATTTTAAATCGCTTATTGAATTCTATTGCATTGATACCTTCAAACATATCTAATATAATTAGCTAAAAATATACAAACAATATTAGCTAATGACAAATGTTTTATGAGCAATGCGAAACAAATACATAATTCTATAAAATTTAGCTCAATCCATTTCAATCAAATCTCTAATAGCCACAAATGCACATACTGCTCCAAAACATGCCGGCATATAGGACATAGTACCATAAGCAGATTTCTTATAGTTACTTCCATCAGTTAGCAATAAGCTTTCTTTTAGGGGAGCCTCCGGAGAGAATACGACTTTAATGCCTTTGTAAATGCCATACTTATTGCGAAGATTTTTTCTAATTTGCTGTGCAAACACACAGTTATACGTTTCACTAATATCAGCCGCTGTCAATTTAGTTGGATCCATTTTTCCACCGGCACCCATACTACTTACCAATGGCAAACCTGCTGCAAAAGCCATTTGTATAAATGTTGTTTTTGGCGTTATGCTATCTATGGCATCAATGATATAATCAGGTTTTTTTTCAAGTTGCTGAGCTACCATTTCCGGATGAATGAAACTACGTACACTATTCACTTTCAATTCAGGATTAATGGATAAAAGTCTGTCTTCCATAATATCCGTTTTATATGCGCCATGCGTGGTGGCCAAAGCAGGAAGTTGTCTATTTCTATTGGAAGGATCTACCACATCGCCATCAATAATCGTAATAGTACCAATACCACTGCGTACAATAAACTCAGCAGCAAATGAACCCACACCACCCATGCCTACAACCATTACATGTTTTTGTGTTAGCTTTTTGAGCGCATCTTCTCCTATTAATAGGCTTGTTCTTGATAACCAGGATATATCAGTCATATAAAATTTTAAATGCAAATGCCCAGCACTTTTTTAGTATTTTGTTGTACTTGCAAACTAAGGTCATTGATAGTCATGCCCAGCAATGCGGCTGCTTTTTCATATATACTTTGCATGGAAAGATGAGCATCTTCATTTTCAAAAAAAAGTTGATGTATTGGAGTGCTTTTGATTACTTCCTGCATGTTAGTATTAAAAACGGCTTTGCCAAAGGAAAGATAATATCCATACTGAATGAGTTCATTGGCCAGTCTTATATTTTTATTAAACCCATGAATGATGACGGGTACTTTAATTTGCTGCTTACGCAGAATGAAAAACAGCTCTGTAAAGGCTTTTACACAATGAATGATCAATGGTTTGCCAAGTTCATTTGCCAGCCCTACCTGCTGTATAAATATCTTTTCCTGAAGTTGAAAATCCGTATTACATAATTTGTCCAAACCACATTCGCCGATTGCAAGCACATTGGGGCAAGATGCAAATTTTGAAAGTGTTTCAAACTGAGTTGAACCTGTATCTATATGCCAAGGATGAATACCAATGCTATAATTTCTTTCTGGCAGTATCAGCTCAAAATGTGCATGTAGATTTTGAAGGCACCATTCATTTGGCTGGTTTGATGTATGGGTATGTATATTGATAAACTTCAAGACTATATCAGCGTAATGGTATAAAAAAATACAGATTGTATGATTTGAACTTTGTGCATGAGTGTATTCATTAGTCTATAATATTTAGATAGAAATACGAACTGCACTTTTATGATTGATGCATTTCAGTCAGGCGTAGAGGCTGTATTTTATTTCATGATTACAAACTCTACTCTTCTGTTTTCTGCTTTACCTTCAAAGGTTTTATTGTCTCCAATGGGAGCGGTTTCTCCATACCCTTTTGTGCCAAGTCTTGCTGCATCAATTCCTAATGCAATCAATTTTGTTTTTACAGCATCAGCCCGCTCCTGCGATAGTTTTAAATTGCTGTCATTATCCCCATCGCTATCAGTATTACCGCCTATTTCAAATTTTAATTCTGGGTGCTCTTTTAATAAATTGACAATGGTATTGAGTGTGCCCATGCTTTCTGGTTTTATAGTGGACTTGTTTATGTCAAAATTTATTCCATGAGTGATGAGTTTTCCGTCAGTACTTAGTGTTTTAAAAGGGTCAGCACCACCGGCAGCAATGCGCACATTTTTTATAAATATTTGTGGGCCATATTCTTTGGACACACCAAATGCATAGAGCATAAAAGTTTCAGGTTTTCCTGAAGAAATTGGTGCATTTAAAATTCTCTCACTATTCAAATATACTTTTATAAATTTTTCCTTTATAGCTATAGATACATGCACCCATTTATCACATAAATCTTCTGATACCTGCATATCGTCTATTGATTCTATTAGATTTCCTGCTTTATAGTTTCCTTCATAACTCATAAAACTGGCCTTGCCCAAAGCTTGCAGTATGATAGGCTTTGCAAAATCACCAATAGTAGGCACACTTAGTGAAAGCTCCTGCTCATCTGTTTGAAATTTTAATTGAATAGATGGGTATTTTAATAGGCCCTGTTTTGCAGCATCAATAAAATTACCATTATCAAATCGCCATAGATAATCAAACTCAATAGTATATCTATCGGGTACTAATTTCTTGTATTTGTTACTTAGCCTTGGCATGGCAGTGGGCTCAGCATCCAAAAAACCCATTACCAATTCATCATTTATTTTTGAAACTTCTACCATGCCGGAATTTACTTGCCAATATGCAGGTATTTCGTCTGCCTGTTCTGAGAGGAAATGATCTTCAAAAACAATTTTATCGCCGGGTATAAAATCAAATTTTGCATAAGCTTTTTCATTTACTTGTGCTTGCACCATATTTAGTAGTAAGGTGAATAAAGGGAGGAAAATATTTTTCATAAACGATATAATTTAAAATAATAGTTGTTAGACTGCAATGATAAAGTTTTCCT
>CALAGJ010000202.1 GCA_937892395.1 uncultured Parafilimonas sp. | reverse complement strand
CGACGCCGGGGACGTTGTCGACGGTGTCGCCAACCAGGGTCAGGTAGTCGACGATGCGCTCGGGCGGCACGCCGAACTTGGCCAGCACGCCGGGCACGTCGAGCCGCTCGTTGCTCATCGTGTTGACCAGCGTGACGTGTTCGCCCACCAACTGCGCCATGTCTTTATCGCCGGTGGAAATCAGCACAGCTTGTTTTTGCTCGCGCGCTTGCATGGCGAGTGTGCCAATCACGTCATCCGCTTCCACCATTTACGGAAGCAAGTGCTAAACAAAAAATTCAAATGGCCGAAGATGCCTGGAATAGTAAAGACCCGGAGCGGGTATCAAAAGCATACACCGTGGATAGTGAATGGAGAAACCGTGACCTGTTTATAAATGGACGAGCAGAAATCGTAGCTTTTTTAACGGGCAAATGGGAAAAAGAATTAAATTATAAACTGAAAAAAACATATTGGGCACATACAGATAGCCGCATAGCAGTAAGGTTTGAATATGAGTATCAAGATGCAACCGGCCAGTGGTTTAGGGCTTATGGAAATGAGAATTGGGAGTTTGATGCAGATGGATACATGGCTAAAAGATATGCCAGCATTAATGATGTGGCAATAGATGAAAAAGACAGAAAGTTCAAATAAAATTTATGCTGATTGTTTGTGCGGGCAACCCTGTTTTTACAATTGAAATCTATTACAAATGCTAGATCAATCCACGTTTACATTAGTCAATCCTCAAAATGGTAATCTTGCTTTTAAATTGTATGAGTTTGAAGACAATAGCCATTTTGATCATCTACAAAGGCATAATTATTTTTCGCTGATATGGGTAAAAGATGGCATCGGAAAATTAAAGGCTGATTTTAGCGAATACAGTTTTGATGCTATGAGTTTGTTTGCCTTTTCGCCATATCAACCATATATGTTTACCACAGGGCAGCACATAAGTGGTATAGCTATTCATTTTCATCCAGATTTTTTTTGCATTTATAAGCATCACAAAGAAGTGTCTTGCAATGGGGTATTGTATGGCAATATTTACAGTCCGCCATTTGTAAGTGTAGATGAGACTGCTGCTGCCACTTTAGCCATGCTTTGTACACAGATAAAAATAGAAATGCAAAATCCAGATTTGGCACAATATGAATTGCTGGTATCCTATTTGAAAATTTTTTTGATAACAGCAGCAAGATTAAAAACACAGCAGCAACCAGAGGCCATGGCCATATTAAAAGATCATAAAGAGCCTTTCATTTTACAAAAACTTAAAGACGCCATAGAAGAAAATTTCAAAACAAAGCATTCCCCGGTTGATTATGCAGATATGCTTTTTATAACCCCAAAGGCACTGGCAAAAATCACCAAATTACATTTTAATAAAACGCTAAGCAGCATCATCAATGAACGCATCATCATAGAAGCAAAACGGGAATTATACCTTACCAATAAAACGGTAAAAGAAATTGCGTATGAATTGGGTTATGATGATGAATACTATTTCAGCCGTTTCTTTAAAGTAAATGCAGAGGTATCCCCACAACTCTTTAGGGATACTGTGGGATATGCCAAGGCAATGGCTTAGACCATACAAACCGATTGAAGCACTACACTACACAGAATACTTGCCTATGTTTCTTAATAACAGGTAAACTATTGTTATGCATTCTTAAATCTATTTATATGATATTCTATAATATCTCATACAGAACAAATAAGGGTAAGAAAATCAATACTAAGTTCGGTGTTTCATATATGTTAAATGCTTGTGCAGTGAGGGGGTTTATTCCAGTTTATTCACGAATAGTTTATTCAAAAAAAATCATAAAGATTTGAACACTTATCTTTCACCCGCTTAGGCATTGGCCGTAGGCCGAATAAGAAAAATAATATGTTGGTTAAAACTTTTGGTAGTGCTGTTTATGGGGTGGAGGCTATTACAATTACAATTGAAGTAAATGTAAGTGGTGGGGATTTGAAATACTATATTGTAGGCCTGCCGGATAATGCTGTAAAAGAAAGTTTGCAACGTATAGAAAGCGCTATTAAAACAAATGACTACAATTTTCCAAGAACAAAAATTGTCATCAATCTTGCTCCTGCTGATATAAAAAAAAGTGGCTCTGCCTTTGATTTGCCAATGGCTATTGGCGTGCTGGGAGCAAATGGTGAATTGGAAGAGCCGGAGCGTCTTGCAGATTATGTACTAATGGGAGAGCTGAGTTTGGATGGTACTATACAGCCCATAAAAGGTGCATTGCCCATTGCCATACAGGCCAGGAAAGAAGGCTTTAAAGGATTGATTGTACCCGAGCAAAATCAACGGGAGGCGGGCATGGTAAACAATCTGGAAGTGTATGGTGTAAAACATATCAACGAGGTCATACAATTCTTTTCTTCTAATGCAAACATTAAACCTACAGTGGTCAATACAAGAGAAGAATTTTTTTCCAATCAAAATGAATTTGATATTGATTTTAATGATGTGAAGGGACAAGTAAATATTAAAAGGGCTATGGAGATAGCAGCTGCCGGTGGGCATAATGCTATTTTGATAGGACCACCCGGTGCCGGCAAAACCATGCTTGCAAAAAGATTGCCCACCATACTGCCACCACTCAGTTTGCTGGAGGCATTGGAAACAACCAAAATACATAGTGTAGCAGGTAAGCTTCCGGAAAATAGTTCTTTAGTAAGTAAAAGGCCATTCAGATCTCCACATCATACCATCAGTGATGTAGCATTAGTAGGTGGAGGTGGCAATCCACAACCCGGTGAAATATCATTGGCGCATAATGGGGTTTTATTTTTGGATGAACTGCCAGAATTTAAACGTACTGTTTTGGAAGTAATGCGTCAGCCAATGGAGGAAAGAAGGGTAACGATAAGCCGGGCAAAAATGGCCATAGATTTTCCTGCTAATTTTATGTTGATTGCTTCTATGAATCCATGCCCATGCGGCTTTTTTAATCATCCTGAAAAAGAATGTACTTGCCCGCCGGGTGCAGTTCAGAAATATCTAAATAAAATATCTGGGCCACTGCTCGATCGTATTGACCTGCATGTAGAAGTTACGCCTGTTCCTTTTGCAGAACTGAGCAGCACGGTAATGGATGGTGAAAATTCAGATACCATAAGAGAACGTGTGATAAAAGCAAGAGATATACAAACCAATAGATACACAAACGTAGTGGGTATGTATGCCAATGCACAAATGAGTAGTAAACAGCTTCGTGAAATATGCGTGCTTACCACTGCCGGTGAGGCTTTACTAAAAAAAGCAATGGAGCGGTTGAATTTGAGTGCAAGGGCTTATGACCGAATTTTAAAAGTGAGCCGCACAATTGCAGATCTGGCCAATAGTGAATCTATAAAGCCCGAACACCTGGCAGAAGCTATCCAATACCGGAGTTTAGACCGAGAGGGCTGGGCCGGATAAACAATTGCTTTTTTCTGATGATCTATACATTTACAAGTGATTCGTTTTTTGAATGCTGCAATATGTTGGCTACAAAAGATAGCGACCTCAAAACTATTATAGCTGAATATGGCTACCCGCCAATGTGGCAAAGGGCGGAAAGTTTTGAAACCTTATTGCTGATTATATTAGAGCAGCAAGTATCCTTAGCATCTGCAAAAGCAGCATACCAAAAATTGGAAGATTATATAGGATGGATAACTCCAAAGAAATTATTGGAGCTTACAAATACTGAACTAAGGGCCTGCTATTTTAGCAGACAAAAAATAGTATATTCCAGAGACCTAGCTACCAACATTATACAGAAAAATTTGAACCTTGCTTCCTTAAGATGGATGTCTGATGATGCAGCACGTGCAGCATTGATGGAAATAAAAGGAATTGGAAATTGGTCCGCAGATGTGTATTTGATGTTTGCTTTACAGCGATGTAATTGTTTCCCGAAGGGAGATATAGCTTTGCAGAAAGCCATGCGTGAATTAAAAGGTTTGGACAAGCATGTACCTATAGAAAAAATTGTACTGCTTGCAGAAGCATGGGCACCCTATAAAACGATTGGTGCTTATTTACTTTGGCATTATTACCTGAGCAAAAGAGGCATTGCCGTCTAAAATAAAAGGGTGTACACTTTTATATTTTGCCATAAGCAAACGGGCTGCTTTCACAATAAAAACAGCCCGTTTATTTTTATGATTTTAAGATGCCATTAAGCATTTTGAATTTCTTCAATCTTTGCTCTTATTTGTTTTTCTACTTCAGCGGCCAGTTCGGCATTATCAGTAAGGAGTTGTTTTACTGCATCTCTACCCTGACCGAGTTTGTTTCCATTATAACTATACCAGCTACCGCTTTTTTGCACAATACCCAGTTCGACACCCATATCAATGATTTCACCGGTTTTGCTAATGCCTTCTCCAAATACAATATCAAACTCTGTACTTCTAAAAGGTGGTGCCACTTTGTTTTTTACCACTTTTACACGGGTTCTGTTTCCTATGGCTTCATCTCCATCTTTTATTTGTGCTATTCGGCGAATATCTAATCTTACAGATGCATAAAATTTTAATGCATTACCACCTGTTGTTGTTTCCGGATTGCCAAACATCACTCCAATTTTTTCTCTTAACTGGTTGATGAAAATACAAACTGTATTTGTTTTATTGATAGTAGCAGTAAGCTTGCGTAAGGCCTGGCTCATGAGGCGTGCTTGCAATCCCATTTTGCTATCACCCATTTCACCTTCCAATTCGCCCTTGGGAACTAATGCAGCCACAGAGTCAATAACAACTACATCTAAAGCACCAGACAGTATGAGGCGATCTGCAATTTCTAAAGCCTGTTCACCATAGTCTGGTTGAGATATAAGGAGGTTGTCCACATCTACACCAAGTTTTTGCGCATAGCCACTATCAAATGCATGCTCCGCATCTATAATTGCGCAGATGCCCCCTTTTTTTTGTGCCTCAGCTATAACGTGAATGGCTACTGTAGTTTTACCGGAAGATTCCGGTCCATATATTTCTACAATCCTTCCTTTGGGCAAACCACCTACACCGAGTGCAGTATCCAAACCGATGGAGCCTGTGGAAATAACTTCCATTTGCTTTTCGGCTTTTTCATTCATCATCATTACACTGCCTTTGCCAAAATCTTTATCAATTTTATCGATGGTGAGGCGGAGTGCTTTTAGTTTTTCGTTGTCTGACATTTAAAAAATTTTGAGTGTACAAAACTAATTATATTGGATGAATAAATGCTAATAATATTAGATTTGTATAGAATTATTTTTTGTTTGAATTGGAATCAAAGTTAAATTGAATAGTGGGAATGAGCTTAAAAAATATTTTTTAGTTTTTGATGCCCTTCGGGCAATGAATGATCTTGTAGATACAAATTTATTTTCTGCCCATTGTATAAAATACCTGAAGTTTCTTTTCATCAAAATACAATTCTACTATTTCAGCACAATTTATTCTATAGCCATTTTGCATTCCTACATTCCAACCGGGCATTCCATCAAAAATGTTTTTCAATTTATTGTTACTGATGCTCAAGTTTGAGTTATTTTCATCCCATTCACAGATTGGCCTTCCGGTAGTGTCGATGATGATACTGATGGTAATATTTACGGATGTAGTCGTAATTTGATTGTGCAATTTATCCGTCAAATATTTTTATAAATCTAACCTATCCATTCCATAAGATGGTGGCTGCTGGCATTTGATATAGGTATGTTCAAAAATAATTTTTACGATATATAAGTCTTTCCTGACTCTTAGAGATAGAACTAAAAAATACCATCGTAATGATTAAAAAAGACAATGATTTCATGAATAAATGGATTAAATAATAATGCCCCTTTTTGATATTATTTCAACTTATCCTTTTCAATTACAATGCTATCGAAAATCAATGACAAAAGCTTTATATATTCAGCAATAATCATCACAAATCAAATAGATTATTTTACCAACGATATTAAAAATAAGAAATGAATCTACTCTTCTCTACCGTGACAGTTTTTGTATTTCTTTCCACTACCACAAGGGCATGCATCGTTCCTACCTACTTTAGGTCCTACACGAAGCGGCTCTTGCCTTACAGGTGATGGATCATAATAATCTTTTTCATCTGCGCCATATTCTTTACCTGCAGTTTCTACCACTTGTTTATTGTTTTGCATGCGACTCATATCCGTTTTTTGCTGTTTGCCTTCTTTTAAGGCAGGTGCATCAGTTTGAGCCATTGGTATTTCTGCATGGCATAGCATACTCACCACTTGGGCATTTACATTGCTGTCCATTTGCTTAAACAATAAATAGGCTTCTTGCTTATAAATAACCAATGGATCTTTTTGTTCATAACTGGCAGTTTGTACACTTTGTTTCAAATCATCCATGGCACGCAGATGTTCTTTCCAAGCATCATCTGTTATAGATAAGGAAACTGTTTTTTCTAAAGATTGCACTACTTCCTGACCATTGCTTTGCAATGTTTTTTCCATAGATGCCAATACGTTTACGCCGCGTTTTCCATCTGCAAAAGGTACTACTACATTCTGTATATGTGCACCCTGATTCTTTTTTATATTTTCAAAAACGGGAATTACGCCCTTCATTATTGCGGCACGCTTTTGCTGATATTTTGCAAATGCTTGCTGATATAACTTGTTAGTAAGCGATTGTTCATTTTCTTTTTCAAATTCTTCTTTGGAAATTTGTACATCTATGCCTAATCCAACAATACTCTCCAATTTGAATCCTTCGTAGTCATTTTTTTCTTTAAATCCGGATACAATGCCAGAAGCCACATCGTAAAAAGCATTATCAAGATCTAATGCCAGCCGCTCGCCTAACAAAGCATGATTCCTTTTTGTATAAACAACCGTACGTTGCTTATTCATTACATCATCATATTCTAATAATCTTTTGCGGATGCCAAAATTATTTTCTTCTACTTTTTTCTGTGCCCTTTCAATGCTCTTTGTAACCATACTATGCTGTATCACTTCACCTTCTTTATAACCGGCTATATCCATCACTTTAGCTATACGCTCACTACCAAACATACGCATAAGGTCATCTTCCAAAGAAACAAAAAACTGTGATGAACCGGGGTCTCCCTGACGGCCTGCCCTACCTCGAAGCTGCCTGTCCACACGCCTACTTTCATGTCTTTCAGTACCTATAATTGCTAATCCTCCAGCTTCTTTTACGCCTGGTCCTAATTTAATATCCGTACCACGTCCGGCCATATTTGTAGCAATGGTAATATTTCCTGCCATACCGGCTTCTACAACCACCTGCGCTTCCCTAGCGTGCTGTTTGGCATTGAGTACATTGTGCGGCACTTTCTTTTGCTGTAGCATTCTGCTCAATAATTCACTTACCTCTACAGATGTGGTACCCACTAATACCGGTCTGCCTGCATTACGCAACTCTTCTATTTTTTCAATAACAGATCTGAACTTTTCACGTTTGGTTTTAAATACTAAATCTTCTTCATCTTTTCTGATGATGGATATATTTGTTGGAATAGAAACTACATCTAATTTATAAATGTCCCATAACTCGGCAGCTTCGGTTTCTGCGGTACCAGTCATACCCGCCAGCTTGTGGTACATCCTAAAATAATTCTGCAATGTAATGGTAGCATAGGTTTGAGTGGCTTCTTCAATTTTTACATTTTCTTTGGCCTCTAAAGCTTGGTGCAGTCCATCACTATAGCGGCGTCCTTCCATGATCCGTCCTGTTTGCTCATCTACAATTTTTACTGCTCCATCCATTACTACATATTCCACATCTTTTTCAAATACGGTATATGCTTTTAGGAGTTGTTGTACAGTATGTATGCGGTCACTTTTTACGGAAAAATCATTGAGTAGTGCTTCTTTTTGATGAAACCTTTCAGACTCATCAGTCACATTTTTTTCAATAGAAGCCAATGCATCGCCAATGTCTGGCATTACAAAAAAGTTTGCATCTTCCCCGGCTCGGGTTATGAGTTGAATACCTTTTTCTGTAAGGTCAACACTATTGTGCTTTTCATCTATATAAAAGAACAATTCTTCATCAGCTTTTGGCATTTCTTTTTGCTGATCTGCCAAGTAATAATTTTCTGTTTTTTGTAGAATAACCCTTATACCAGGCTCACTTAAAAATTTTATTAGGGCAGATGATTTTGGCAAACCCCTATGTGCTCGGAATAAAGCAAGACCACCATCTTTTGGATCATCATTATTGTCAGCAATTTTCTTTTTTGCTTCAATGATGAACTGGTTTACGGCACGTTTTTGTGCTTCTACTAATTTTTCAATTCTGGGTTTCAACTCAAAAAACTGAGCGGTAGAGGTATCCTTACCAATTGGCCCTGAAATGATTAATGGTGTACGGGCATCGTCAATCAATACACTATCCACTTCATCTACCATAGCATAGTGATGCTTGCGTTGCACTTTTTCTTCGGGACTATGCACCATATTATCCCTCAGGTAGTCAAATCCAAATTCATTATTTGTACCATAGGTAATGTCTGCGAGGTATGCATTTCTACGTTCAGGGCTGTTGGGTCTGTGTTTGTCAATGCAATCCACAGTAAGACCAAGCCATTCAAATATTGGCCCGTTCCATTCACTATCACGCTTGCTGAGGTAGTCATTAACCGTTACAATGTGTACGCCTTCTCCTGGCAATGCATTTAAGAAAGCAGGCAAAGTGGATACCAGCGTTTTACCTTCACCCGTTGCCATTTCTGAAATTTTCCCCTGGTGCAGTACCGAACCTCCGATGAGCTGCACATCATAATGAACCATATTCCAGGTTACGGTACCTCCTGCAGCAGTCCAACTGTTTTTGTAATGTACATTATTGCCATCAA
>CALAGJ010000201.1 GCA_937892395.1 uncultured Parafilimonas sp. | reverse complement strand
TATAAAAAGACCCAATGCAAAAATAATTAGTACAATTTTTAAGCAAAAATAATTCAGAAATTGTAGTGCTGCTTTCTTTGGTATTTTAAAATATCTGTGTCAATACATTTTTTGAGTTTGAAAAAAATGCTGCATGGTCAATTTAATAAATATGACAAATCGGCTGCATACCTTATTTCTCCTTTGCCCACCAAAAGTGAAAAAGCCAGCCGCTGTTTTTTTCTTTTCCACATATTATCAGCAGTGCCATAAATAATAATTGTAAGGCCTACTTTGACAAATAAATTTGCGTTTCAGAAGTCCACCTCAGGTTCTATAGGTGTTCATCTATTAATTAATTGTACAATGGCATTGGAAAAAAATGTGGTGGAGTATAATGAAGACAGTATAAAAAGTTTAGACTGGAAGGAGCATATTCGGCTAAGACCTGGTATGTATATTGGTAAATTGGGTGATGGTAGTGCGCCAGATGATGGTATTTATGTATTGCTAAAAGAAGTACTGGACAACTGTATTGACGAGCATACCATGGGTTATGGAAAGCATATTGACATCACCATTGAAAAAAAATCTGTAATCATTAGGGATTATGGCCGTGGGATACCCCTTGGCAAATTAGTGGATGTAGTAAGCAAGATAAATACCGGTGCCAAATATGACAGCAAAGCCTTTCAAAAAAGTGTTGGTTTAAATGGTGTGGGTACAAAAGCTGTAAATGCTCTCAGTCATTATTTTAAAGTAGAAAGTATAAGAGATGGTAAAATAAAGGCAGCAGAATTTGAAAAAGGCGTTTTACTTAAAGAGCATAAGGAGCAGCCAACAAATGATGGCAATGGCACTGCAGTTACATTTATTCCCGATGAGCAAATTTTTAGAAACTACCACTACATACACGAATATGTGGATAATCAACTTTGGAATTATTGCTATCTCAATGCCGGTCTTATTATCAACTATAACAATAAACGCTACTTAAGTAAAAATGGCCTGCTTGATTTACTTCAAAGAAAAACGAATGTAGATGAAATCAGATATCCCATTATTCACCTCAAGGGGGAGGATATAGAACTCTCATTGACACACAATAATGATTATGGGGAAGATATTTTTTCCTTTGTAAATGGACAATACACCACTCAGGGTGGCACCCATCAGCAGGCATTCAGAGAAGCTTTTGTAAAAACCATCAGGGATTTTTATAAAAAAGATTATGATGCTGCGGATATAAGACAAAGTATTGTGGCTGCCATAAGTGTAAGGGTGCAAGAGCCTGTGTTTGAGAGCCAGACAAAAACCAAGCTGGGCAGTTTGCATGTGCATGAAGGCGGGCCTACTGTTAAAAATTTTATTGCGGACTTTTTGGGTAGGGAGTTGGACAACTACCTGCATAGAAATACCGCTACGGCAGATGCTTTAAAAAAGCGTATTGAACAAAGCGAAAAAGAAAGAAAAGAACTGAGTGGCATTCGAAAGCTGGCAAATGAAAGGGCCAAAAAAGCAAACTTGCACAACAAAAAACTTAGAGATTGTAGGTACCATTTTAATGAGCAACCGCCCGGAAAAGATAAAGAAGCCATTATAGAAAAGCAAAATAAAACAACCATTTTCATAACCGAAGGAGATAGTGCCAGCGGCTCCATTACAAAAGCAAGAAATGTAGAAACACAGGCTGTGTTTAGCCTCCGGGGTAAGCCACTCAATTGCTATGGGCTCACAAAGAAAATTGTGTATGAAAATGAAGAATTTAATTTATTGCAGCATGCGCTGAATATAGAAGATGGCTTAGATGAATTGCGATATAACAATATTGTAATAGCCACAGATGCCGATGTGGATGGCATGCATATCCGATTGCTCATTATGACTTTCTTCCTCCAGTTTTTCCCTGACTTGGTAAAGCAAAATCATGTGTATGTGTTGGAAACACCCTTGTTTAGGGTAAGAAATAAACAACAAACAATTTATTGCTACAGCGAAACCGAGAAAAAAAATGCAATCCAAAAATTGGGCAATAAACCGGAGATAACCCGTTTCAAGGGATTAGGCGAAATATCTCCGGAAGAATTTGAGGATTTTATCAGCGAAGCAAATATGAAACTACAACCTGTTATATTGGAACAAGGAGATCATATTCAGCAATTGCTGGAATATTATATGGGAAAAAATACACCGGATAGACAGGATTTTATTATTACAAATCTTCGAGTAGAAATTGAAGAAGCAGCAATGGACTTAAACTAATCAGATGTTTGAATTTCACCAAGATAGACAAAGATATTTTGATATGCAGTACCTCAATGCAAAGGAATACCTCATTCCATTTATTGAGGCAAAACAATCCATAACTCAGCACATGCGAGTATTGGATATTGGATGTGGAGAAGGAGGAGTTTTGAAAGCATTTATAGAAAAAGGCTGCGTAGGTGTGGGGGTGGAGTTTGACCAACTCCGACTTGAATTGGGGGCTGAATGGCTAAAGCAGGAATTGGCAAATGGCCAACTCAGTTTTATTTCAAAGGATATCTATGAAGTAAATGCACAGCAGGAATTGGGTGGTTTATTTGACCTCATCATTTTAAAAGATGTAATAGAACATATACACGATCAAGCAAAACTCATTGGCTGGATGCAGCATTTACTAAAACCAGGCGGCTCTATTTTCTTTGGTTTTCCACCCTGGCAAATGCCTTTTGGCGGACATCAACAAATCTGTAAAAATAAGTGGCTCAGTAAGCTCCCTTATTATCATTTATTGCCCAGACCGATTTATCGCTTTATACTCAAATCCGCACATGAAAATGTAGCAGAACTCATGGAAATAAGAGATACAAAAATCAGTATTGAGCAATTTGAAAAAATAGTAAAAGACAAGCAGTATGTCATTACACACCAACTACATTATCTCATTAACCCTATTTATAAATGGAAGTTTAATGTAAACCCAAGAAAACAATTTTATTGGCTGTCCAGCATACCATACCTAAGAAATTATTTTACAACATGCGTTTATTATTTATTAAAACCAATATCAAGATAGAAGTATGATACATATCGTTTTTCAGCCGGCGGATAAAACAGTTTTACAAGAGGCCATTTCACTTGACGAATCGCTACAGGGGGATATTTTTGAAATAAAGGATGACTATGCTGTGGGCCCCATTGCTGATAATTTTAGCGAAGCAGGCTGGCAGATGAGAAAGGCCTTCTGGCAGGAGGTTTTAGAACATTCACCCTATACCGAGCAATTGAATATGGTAGATGATAGAATGACATTGCATCAGGTAAAGCAGCAGTTAGATGCAGAAGAATCGATCTGGATCTGGATGGCGCAAAATAGTCATGATGTATGTGGATATTATTGGCTCATCAGCCAATTAAAAAATTATCAGGGTAAAGTATTTGTGTTATACCTCAACAACCTCCCTTTTATCAATGAAAAGGGCGGATTATTTTATCCTAATTACTTACATGAAATACAGCCCAAGGAATTTTTAAAAGCAAAAAAACTGGCAAGGGTGGTTACCCTCAGTGAATTTGAAATAGATCCAGATGAATGGGATAAACTGGCTACCGCAAATGCAATGGTTAGGATATTAGAAGGTGGAAAGAAAATTGTGAATCAAGAAGTTGATTTCTTTGATAAAGATATCATGCTTCCGCTACAGGCTGGAGCCCAAAAACTAAGCAAATGGACACAACAGGTATTGAGTAAAATGAAAATAAAAACAGGTGATACATGGCTTATTTGGAGATTAAAACAGCTTGCTGCAGCTGGCACGGTAGAAATAACCGGGGATTGGCAGAAAGGATGGAAAGACATTACTGTACAACCAATGGGTACAGCTGCATCCGTTGCAAATAATGAATAGGATAAAATTCTAAACACTAAAACTGTTTGAAAGGATAAATAATGAACGAAGCAGAAGCATTTGAAAACAATAGTGGTGTACAGGGGCAATACAAAACCTGGTTTTTGGACTATGCCAGCTATGTAATATTAGAAAGGGCTGTACCAGCCATAGAAGATGGGCTCAAACCCGTGCAGCGGCGCATACTCCATGCCATGAAAGAAATGGATGATGGTCGATTTAATAAAGTGGCAAATATTATTGGACAAAGCATGCAGTATCATCCACATGGTGATGCCAGCATTGGAGATGCCATTGTAAATATAGGGCAGAAAGATTTGCTGATAGAAACTCAGGGAAACTGGGGCGATGTACGCACAGGAGATGATGCCGCAGCCCCAAGATATATAGAAGCCCGGTTATCAAAATTTGCATTGGAAGTAGGATTTAATGCAAAAACAACCCAATGGCAACTGAGCTATGATGGTCGAAAACAGGAGCCCGTGGTTTTGCCCATGAAGTTTCCCCTGCTATTGGCTCAGGGTGCAGATGGTATAGCAGTTGGTCTGTCCACAAAAATATTGCCCCATAATTTTTGTGAACTTTGTGATGCAGCCATCAAATATTTGAAAGGCAGACGCTTTGAGTTGTTCCCCGATTTCCTAACAGGAGGTATGGTGGATGTGGCTTTATATAATGATGGAAAGAGAGGGGGAAAAATAAAGGTAAGGGCCATTATTGAGGAAACAGATAAGAAAACACTCACCATACGCAGTGTACCCTATAGTGTTACTACTACTTCATTGATGGAGAGTATTGTAAAAGCAAATGATCAGGGTAAAATAAAGATTAAAAAAGTGGTGGATGCTACCGCAAAAAATGTGGAGATTATTGTTGAGCTCAGCCCCGGCATTTCCACAGATATTACCATTGATGCACTCTATGCATTTACGGATTGCGAAGTAAGTATTTCTCCAAATGCATGTGTCATTAGTAAGGATAAACCCATCTTTCCCACCGTTACAGATTTACTCAAACAGTCCACCGATCTTACACTGCAACTGCTTACAAGAGAACTCGAAATAAAGCAAGCAGAATTAGAAGACAAATGGCATTATACCTCGCTTGAAAAAATATTTTTCGAAGAAAAAATTTATAAAGAATTAGAACAGAAGCATGCATCGTGGGATACAGTGATTGAAGCAATTGACAAGGCTTTTATTCCCTTTACACCAAAATTAAAAAGACCGGTTTCCAGAGAAGATATTCTAAAACTTACAGAAAAACCGGTGAGGCGCATTTATAAATTAGATATAGATGAATTGGATGCACAAATTAAAAAATTAGAAGAAGATCTCAGGCAGGTGCAGTTTGATATTGCACACAACACCGAATTTACCATAACTTGGTATGAAAACCTCATCAAAAAATATGGAAAAGGAAGGGAACGTAAAACGGAAATAAAAATTTTTGATACCATCAAAGCCCAGCAAGTAGCCATAGCAAATACAAAAATTTATGTAAATAGAGAAGAAGGTTTTGTAGGTACAAGTTTGAAAAAAGATGAATTGATAGCAGAGTGTAGCAGCTTGGATGATATCATCGTATTTACAAAGCGAGGCATCATGAAAATCGTAAAAGTGTCCGATAAAACTTTTATTGGAAAAGATATACTGCATGCTGCGGTTTTCAAAAAAAATGATGAACGTACTACCTACAATCTTGTATATGCAGATGGAGCCACTGGCATTAGCTATGCTAAGCGTTTTAACGTAACCGGCATAACAAGAGATAAGGAATATGACCTTACAAAAGGATCAGATAAAAGTAAAGTACTCTACTTCAGTGCCAATGCAAATGGAGAAGCCGAAGTCGTAAAAGTATTGCTCAGCCAGGGTAGTAAAGCAAGAATCAAAGAGTTTGATTATTTCTTTGAAGAGCTTGAAATAAAAGGCAGGGGTAGTATGGGCAATCAGGTTACAAAGCATGCCCTTCGCAGTGTAAGATTCAAAGAAAAAGGCAGAAGTACTTTAAACGGAAAAAAAATATGGTTTGATAATCAATTTGGAAGAATTAATCCTGATGAAAAAGGCATTTATTTAGGAACATTTGAACCCGACGATAGGCTACTTGCCGTGTATAATGATGGCTATTATGAACTATCCGATACGGAGCAAAACAGGCGTTTTGATACAGATAAACTCATCTTAATAGAAAAATTTATTCCAGAAAAAATCATCACAGCTGTTTATTTAGACACTGATAAAAATCAATACAATGTAAAGCGATTTAAAATTGAAACGACCACTGCAAATACAAAGTTTTTCTTTATAAAAGAAGCCAATGGAAATAGGGTAGAGGCAGTATGTACCTTGGATGAACCACTGCTGGCTGTGCATACCGGCAAAGGACAACAAGTGCGCAGTGCAAAATTTAAGATTGCAAAAATGGTGGACATTATGGGCTGGAAAGCAGTAGGAGCAAAGCTGATGGACTATTCTAAAACTATTCAAATGGAATGGGTAAAACCCGAAGCTGTGGAGCAGCAGCAATTATTTGACTAAAAGAAAAGGAGTATAAAATCATTTAGGCATAATTATTATAAGTATCAATAGAATTAGAACAATAAAAATTAAAATCAATTGTATATGAAACGCTTTAGCATATTATGTATGTGCATCATTTCTGCCAGTGCATGTGTATCAAAAAAACAATTCTTAGACTCACAGGTGGCCATTCGGTATTTAAGAAATGATAGTGCAACACAGTCCCAAAAAATTAGTAGTTTAGAAAAAGATATTGCCTCCGGCAAATTAGAAATTACCAAACTAAATGGACAGGTAGAGTATCTGAATAACCTAAACACCGCATTGCAAAAAGAGAATACATCGCTCAAATCAAAGTTCAATAATGAGTTGGATCAAAACAGGCAGGCATTGCTCGTAGAGCAAAAAAAATATAAAGATTTACAAGATTTATTAGAGCAGCAAAAGCAAAAAAGTAATGAGTTGAAAACAAGGCTGACACAGGCTTTGCAAGGATTCAATGATTCTGACCTTACCGTAAGCACACGCAATGGAAAAGTGTATGTAAGCCTCAGTGAAAAATTATTGTTTCCATCGGGAAGTGCTGTAGTCAATACAGATGGTAGAGATGCATTGTATAAGGTAGCGCAGGTGCTCAATAATAACTTAGATATAGCCGTAAATATAGAAGGACATACTGATTCAATACCCATCAGAATAAGGTATGAAGACAACTGGGCCCTGAGTGTGGCCAGAGCAAATAGTATTGTCCGCATTTTGGTGAATGAATATAAAATGAATCCCGCAAGGATTATAGCAAGTGGCCATAGCAGCTACGATCCTTTAGACACCAATAGCACCCCCGAAGGCAGGGCAAGAAACCGGAGAACAGAAATCATCCTCACCCCAAAATTGGATGAAATTTATAAGCTGCTGGATTAGGGGTGGTTGATATTTGAAGAGGTGAAGTGGTGTTTATTTTAAAGTGGTTAAGTTTTTTATGGATTGAATAGTTTTCCTTCCCCGCAACCTCTCCACTCGTGGGAAGTTGCAGTTAGTGTTTGTATATTTTTTCATTGTATTGCAACCAATTCTTTTCGGTATAAATCACTATCCACAGATAAGCGGATAGATAAAACTCAAAACTTAATCCTATCAGCAGATAAGCGGATACATAAAATTGAAATATTTTATCTATTCACGCTGTGCGGAATACAACAAAGCGAAGACTTTTATCTATTCACGCTGTGCGGAATACAACAAAGCGAAGACTTTTATCTATTCA
>CALAGJ010000200.1 GCA_937892395.1 uncultured Parafilimonas sp. | reverse complement strand
CGACGCAGGAGTGGCGAGGACTTGAAACGGATAGCCCGGCCCAAAGGGACACGCCATGAAAAAATTCTTTTTGCTGTGTTCAAATAATAAATGATTGAGCAACTCGAAGCATTGTAAGTATGATTTGTGGATATACTTATCAGATTATTAAAATCAATAGGACAAACACGAACCTTTTTCTGCTTCCAATAGCCAGAAAGCATATTAGGATATAGCAATATTCCACATAAAACACTTCAACCCACAAAAAAAGCAGCTAACGATTAAGATAACTGCTTTCTTGCTCCTCAGACTGGACTTGAACCAGTGACCCTCTGATTAACAGTCAGATGCTCTAACCAACTGAGCTACTGAGGAGTGTTTTTGGAGGCGGCAAAAATAGGGGTTTTTGTTTCCGAACCAAGACTCAACAAAAAAAAATCAAATTTTTTTTTAGCCATTTGGCATCTCATGATATTTGTTGTTCATTTCACAATTATTAGAATAAAAAGCAATCATAAATTTCCACCGCGAAATTATTAACTGCCGTTGCTTTGTAATATGCTGTATGACTTACAAACAAGACATAGGAAACTCTGGAGAAGATACTGCTGCTTCATATTTACAAACGAATAGTTATGAAATATTGCATCGCAATTGGAGATATAAAAATCATGAAGTTGATATCATTGCCACTAAAAAAAATAAACTTCATTTTATTGAAGTAAAAACAAGAACAGGTTTACAGTTTGGTTATCCGGAAGAAAGTATCAGCAGCAGAAAAATGAACAGTTTGAAAAAAGCTGCCTCTGCATTTTTAGATAGCAATCCATCTTATACACAAATACAATTTGATGTAATAGCAATACTCAGATCAAAAAATGCAACTACAGAACTATTGCTGATAGCAGATGTGTTTTTTTAAACAGCCTTATTTTTTGTTCTTAAAATCTCCACGCTTCCAGGCCTGTATGAATTCTGACCAAGCTGCAGGATTTAAAATGCTCAAAGGTGGGGTTTGTCCATTATAATATTGCTTGGCAGCATACTGTCTTACCTGTGTATTAAATGCTTCTTTTCCATCTACCGGTAGCTGTGAAAGCAGTGCTCTTCTTTTTGCTTCGCTATTATTTTTCCTTGCTATTTCATAATCATCCGCAGGAATATCAGTATTTACAAAATCCCTTGCAAACTGTACACGTGTGGGTCTGGGTTTCAATATGGTAGCAGGCAAATAAGCGGTATCATTTACCATAAGTTGAATTACACTATATTGATTTGAAGTAAGGTATGAGGGTATAGAAATATATTTATCCTTATATCCGATACAGGAAAAGCGTATATGATCCCCTTTAAGTACTACAATGCTAAATACACCATCTTCATTGGTAAGTGTACCCCTACCTTTTCCTTCTACAATGATACTTGCAGCTGGCAATGCCATTAGGCTATCCGCAGTCATTATGACACCATACAATTGTATTACACTATCCTTTACAGCGTCCTGTGCACTTGCTTTTAAGCTTAAAAACAATGCAATACAAATAATGAGTATGCGTATATTTTTATTCATTCAGATTAATAACAAT
Source organism: uncultured Parafilimonas sp. (assembly GCA_937892395.1). Lineage (GTDB taxonomy): Bacteria > Bacteroidota > Bacteroidia > Chitinophagales > Chitinophagaceae > CALAGJ01. The sequence continues at coordinate 28,569 of CALAGJ010000200.1, read as the reverse complement.
TTTTTTAGGAATAAGGTTATTGTGTGAAGCAAAGTAAACAGGCATACTATTATTTTTGCCCGCCATATGGTTTTTTAACAAAATGAAAGAGATGACAGAAAGCGAAATTTATAAAGCATTATCCACTGTAGAAGAGCCAGATTTGAAAAAAGACTTGGTCACATTAAATATGATCAAGGAGCTTGTTATAAAGGGCCGGCAGGTCTCATTTACCATCGTACTGACAACTCCTGCTTGTCCTTTAAAAGATAAGATGAGAAATGATGCCTCAAACGCAATTCTTGATTTATTTCCGGAGGCAGATATCAACATAAATTTTACTGCAAACACCAGTAGTTTGCGGGTAGATGGTAAGTCAGCTTTGCCTGGAGTAAAAAATATTATAGCTGTAGTAAGTGGCAAGGGTGGTGTTGGCAAAAGTACTGTATCTGCTAATCTGGCAATTGCACTCTCAAAAAAAGGTGCTACAGTAGGATTGATGGATGCTGATATTTATGGGCCAAGTGTGCCTATTATGATGGGGGTAAGAGGGCTACGCCCAATGATGAAAGATGTGGACGGCAAGGGCATGATTGTACCCATGGAAAAACATGGTATCAGCTTGATGAGTATTGGTTTATTGGTGGATGAAAAAAATGCAGTTGTATGGAGAGGCCCCATGGTAAGTAGTGCCATCAGACAATTTATTACAGATGTGCTATGGGGAGATTTAGATTATTTGATCATAGATATGCCACCCGGCACTGGTGATATTCACCTTACACTTTTACAAGCTGTACCTGTAACTGGTGCCATCATTGTAACCACGCCTCAGGATGTGGCTTTGGCAGATGCAAAAAAAGCAATTGCTATGTTTGGTCAAGCTCAGATTAATGTACCAATCATTGGTTTGGTAGAAAATATGGCTTGGTTTACACCCGCAGAATTGCCGGAAAATAAATATTATATTTTTGGAAAAGAAGGCGGTAAAAGATTAGCTGAAGAGTACGAAATAAATTTCTTAGGACAGATACCCATTGTGCAAGATATACGCCAAGGTGGAGATACAGGCATGCCCGCTGTACTACAGGAGGAGCCGGTAAGTACAAAGGCTTTCAACTTTTTTGCTGATGAAACTATCAGGCAGATTGCCATTGCCAATGCTACCAAAATAAAGTCAACCGCAGGTATAGCATAGCAAATTCAAATGGTTGCTATCAGAAATATTTGGTAGTAATTACACAGTTTTTCCGAATGCGCCAATCTGTCACCAGCGGGCTTGATGGTATTGCTTTTGAAGAGTGGCAAAAATTATTACTCAAATAGAATCATTCTAATTAAATAAATAAACTATGTCAAAAGGTCAAATAAGGGTACATACAGAAAACATATTTCCCATAATAAAAAAATTTCTATACAGTGAGCATGAAATTTTTCTTAGGGAATTAATCAGTAATGCGGTAGATGCATCGCAAAAATTATTAAAGCTTAGCCAGAGTGGCGAAAATACAGGTGAGGCTGGCGATATGCGCATTACCATTAGCATAGATAAAGATGCCAAAACGCTCACTATCTCTGATATGGGCATAGGCATGACCACAGAAGAGGTGGACAAATACATCAACCAAGTAGCTTTTAGTAGTGCTGAAGAATTTTTAGAAAAATATAAAGATGCGGGTATTATCGGTCATTTTGGATTAGGGTTTTATAGCGCATTTATGGTAAGTGATAAAGTGGATATCCATACCAAAAGCTATAAAGATGCACCTGCGGCATTTTGGACTTGTGATGGAAGCCCCGAATATGAATTAGGCAGTTCAGAAAAAGCCGATAGAGGTACTGCCATCACATTATACATCAATGGAGAAAGTGAGGAATTTTTGGAAGTAGATACCATTGAGCGTATGCTCAAAAAATTCTGCCGCTTTTTACCCGTGCCTATTTATTTTAATGATAAGCAGGTCAATATCACAGATCCAATATGGACAAAAAAACCATCTGATTTAACCACTGAAGATTATCAGAATTTTTATAAGGAATTATATCCATTTAGCGAAACACCATTATTCTGGATTCACCTCAATGTAGATCATCCATTTAACTTGACAGGAATTTTATATTTCCCGAAAATAAAACAGAGCTACGAAATACAAAAAGATAAAATACAGCTGTATAGCAATCAGGTTTTTGTAACAGATGAAGTAAAAGATATTGTGCCTGAATTTTTAATGCTGCTGCATGGCGTTATAGATAGTCCGGATATACCTTTGAATGTAAGTAGAAGTTATTTACAGGGCGATCCAAACATAAAACGTATTAGCAGTCATATCACCAAAAAAGTATCTGACAAACTGGATGAAATATTCAGAAAAGAACGTAGCTCATTTGAAGAAAAATGGGATAGTTTAGATCTTTTTGTGAAATATGGCATGATGACCGATGATAAATTTCTTGAAAAAGCAAACAAGTTTTTACTTCTTAAAGATGCTGGCAATGGAGCTTACTACACCTTAGAGGAATACAAGACCAAAGTGGGCGATGCGCAAAAAAATAAAGAAGGAAAAACGATCATTCTTTACAGCACCAACCCGGTGCAGCAGGATGCTTATATCAAGGCATGTAAGGAAAAAGGATATACAGTAGTGCACATGGAGAGCCTTGTGGATGCTGCATTCATCAATACTGTAGAGATGAAATGGTCAGATACAGGGTTTACCCGTGTGGATGCTGATATTGCGGATCATATCATTGATAAAGGTGAGGACAGTATAAGTGTGCTTAATGATGAGGAAACTGCAAAATTGAAGGAGTGGTTTGGTTTACAAATTCCGGATTTGCACATACAAGTAGAAGTAAAAGGACTCAGTGCTGATGCTCCACCAGTGGTAGCCACAAGACCAGAAATGATGCGCCGTATGAAAGATATGGCCGCAGCAGGTGGAGGCATGAGTGCATTTTATGCTCAAATGCCGGATGAGGTTACACTAACCATTAATGGAAATCATGCCATTTATCAGCAACTATTGAAGGAGGCTGATCAAGAAAAAAATGACAAACAAGTACGCAATCTTGCAGACCTTGCACTACTCAGTCAAGGATTATTAAAAGGAAATGACCTTACAAATTTTATACAAAGAACGGTGGGCTTAATGCAGGCAGATCAGCAATCTGGCAGCATTGTAGAAGCATAAATTAATGCCGCCACAAGGCGGTGAAGCAAAGTTTTAAAATCCGCAGGAAATGGTTCTTGCGGATTTTTTGTGTTATACCAAAAAGCAAGATTTAGCTATCAAAGCTTTTAAAGATATTACGGATAGAAATAGGGTCGCTTCAAAAAATCATTTTGCATTTTAGTTTTACTGGCTATATTTGCGCACCCAAAAGAATAAAAGGGGGTATCATACATGTTAATTATAGACTCAAAAGATTGCGAAAACATTGACAAAGCGCTCAAAAAGTACAAGAAAAAGTACGAAAAAAGTAAAACATTACTCAAATTGAGAGAGCGTCAAGCATTCACAAAACCTTCTGTAAAACGCAGAGGCGAAGTTTTAAAAGCAATCTACAAGCAGCAAATAGCCAGCGGTAAAATAGAGGCATAAAAATTATTTTTTTTGATTTTTATATTCCAGCCATAAGGGTACTACCTTTATGGCTGTTTTTTTATGGCAAAAACAGAAAACAGTCATATCCAAATGTTTGAGCAATATCTTCAAAATGAAAGAAGGTATTCATCAAATACATCCCTTGCCTATATTACGGACTTAGCGCAATTCTACTCATTTACCTCCGCAAACTATCAAACAACAGATCCTGCCATGTTCAATACAAATATGGTTCGTAGTTGGTTGGTTCTTTTAAAATCAGAACAGGTATCTGCAAAATCAATAAACCGTAAGATTTCATCCCTTCGATCTTTTTTTAAATTTCTGATGAGAAAAAACATCCTCACTACCAATGTAGCAGCAGGAATTCACAATCCAAAAATTCCAAAAAGATTACCGGTATTTGCAGAAGAGCAACAGCTGCATACATTGGTGCATGAAGTTGAATTTAGTGATACTTGGGCTGGCAAAACGGACAAGCTGATTATTGAGCTTTTATATGCAACCGGCATGCGGAGGAATGAACTGATTACTTTAGTAGAATCGCAGGTTGATTTGTCCAACTGCCAAATAAAAATTTTGGGCAAAGGCAATAAGGAACGTATTGTACCCATTTCCCCAGTATTGATGCAACAGATACAAGAATATATCTCAGAAAAGAGAAAAACATTTGACCATGTAGCACAATTACTCATTACCCCGAAGGGGAAAAAATTATATCCAAAATATGTTCACAACATCGTTACAAAAAATCTTGCTTTAGTAACAACTTTACAAAAGAAATCACCACATATACTCAGGCATAGTTTTGCCACACATTTAATGAACAATGGAGCAGATTTGAATGCAGTTAAAGATTTATTGGGTCATAGTAGTTTAGCATCAACGCAAGTATATGTACACAATACCATAAAAAAGTTAAAAGATGTGCACAAGCAAGCACATCCAAAAGGATAACCATGCAGCCAATAATATTAGCGTCAAAAAGTCCCAGAAGAAAGCAACTGTTAGAATGGGCAGAAATTCCATTTGAAATAATAGCCCAGCATACAGATGAAACATTTCCATCACACATGGAGGTGCAATCTGTGCCTGAATATATAGCACTATCAAAAGCCGAAGCTGTGCAGCAGCAAGTGGCAGCAAATCAAATCATACTTGCCGCAGATACAGTAGTTGTATTAGACAATCAAATTATAGGAAAACCAATGGATAGGAATGATGCAGTTTCCATACTTCATAGGCTTTCCGGACAAACTCATCATGTAATAACAGGTGTTGTACTTTTAAAAGGTGCTGAAATAATTTCTTTTGCTGATATCAGTGAGGTAAGTTTTCATACACTCAGCACAACTCAGATATCATTTTATGTAGAAAAGTATCAGCCCTATGATAAAGCAGGTGCATACGCCATACAAGAATGGATTGGGGTAGTAGGCATCAAAAAAATACACGGAGATTTCTACAATGTAATGGGCCTACCTATAAGCAGAGTTGTACAAGCCTTAACACAATTTGCCTAAATATAACTACATTAGCCCATATCAATTATGTGGCAGTTATCAGAAAAATTACTACAGTTTATCTGGCAGTTTCGCAGGTATAATCTGCAAGGACTTCAAACGGATGATGGACAAGATTTGGTAATCATACATCCCGGCAAAGTCAATACACATCAGGGTCCTGACTTTAGCGAAGCGAAAATAAAAATTGACAATACTACCTGGATTGGGAATGTTGAAATACATTTAAAATCATCCCATTGGCATAGCCATGCACACACAAATGATGTACATTATAACAACATCATTTTACATGTAGTATGGGAAAATGATACTCCTATATATGATAAATCAGGCAATGCAATACCCACTTTGGTGCTTCAGCACTTGGTATCAAAAATCATGATGACGCATTACCAAAAATTGATGGAGCAGAAGCATGATATCCCCTGCGGGGAATGTTTACCCGCTTTGTCAGACCTTAGTTGGTTGGCTTGGAAAGAAAGAATGGCTGCTGAAAGATTGACTGCAAAAGCTACAATCTGTATAGCATATTTTAATCAGGCACAGCAGCATTGGGAAGATACCTGCTGGTGGTTTATAGCAAGATCATTTGGAATGAAAACCAATGCCCTTCCCTTTGAGCAGATGGCACGTACCTTACCTGTTACACTGTTGTATAAACATAAAAATCAATTGCATCAATTAGAAGCATTGCTAATGGGGCAGTGTAGGCTATTAGAGGGCAATTTTACTGATGACTACGCAGTAATGCTACAAAAAGAATATCGTTTTCTTGCTATAAAATATGGACTAAAACCCATTGCAAAACCAGCATTATTTTTAAGGATGCGGCCTGCAAATTTTCCCACAATCCGGCTGGCCCAGTTGGCCGCACTTATACATCAATCTGTACACCTTTTTTCCAAAATCAAAGATGCTGAAAACCCTACTGCCATTGAAAAGTTGCTCAACGTATCTGCCAATGATTATTGGCATTATCATTATAAGTTTGATGAGGCTACCCCATTCAAAGAAAAAACTACCGGACATCAATTGCTTGAGCATATCATCATTAATGCAGCCGCTCCTTTGTTGTATGCCTATGGCATGTATCAATCCGATGATCATTACAAACAAAAAGCTATGCAATGGCTCTTACAAACAAAGCCAGAAGTAAACACAATAACCAAACAGTGGGCTGCAAAAAAAATCTCCATTAAAAATGCTTTAGAATCTCAAGCACTTATTCATCTATTCAATCAGTATTGCCATGAAAAAAAATGCCTAAGCTGCGCTGTGGGCATGAAAATTTTGCAATAGGAGTAGTAGTAATTTTATTTTTACTTCTGCGAACATTTCAAAAAAAAAGCAATGGAATAAAATAGACAATTTACAATTTCGAAGTTGATAATTGCAGCAGTTCATCTCTTATTTCTTTGAACCTTGTCCAAGGTATAAAATGCCTTTCATCTTTATACCACACGATTCTTACAGATGGACTATTTTCTAATTGCTCCTTTGCATAAGTGGCATTTGCAGGGGGCACAAAATCATCCTTATCTCCATGCAATATAAGCACCGGGCAGTGTATGGCTTTGAAATTATCTTGCAGTTCATACACATCTTTTTTGAAATATACAATTTCAGTATTGCTGGGTCTAAAAGCCCCCGGTAATAAATATCGAAGTGGAGAATAATCAAAAACAGTACGCCATCTTTCAGGAGCTTCGGCCTCTGGGCTCACACTTCCTGCTATGAGCACTACATTCTTTATCTGTACATCTTTTATTGTTGCGGCCATTTTTACAATTGCCGGTCCACCTAGACTATGGCCTGCAAGTATGACAGGCTTACCATTATGTATTTTTTGTAAGGCCGTATTGAGCAAGGTTGTCTGCTCTTTCATATTGAGCGCTTTGCCAAAATCACTGTATCCAAAACCTGGCCTATCTATACTTACCATGCAATATTTCTGAAGCAGCATGGAGTCCATCATATAGATTTTAAAAGCGTCCCAACTGCCGGGGCTGCCATGTATAAAAACAAGCATCGGCATAGTATCCACACCACTCATAGCATAGTGCATATTCCTATTGCCAACAGCTATATTACCTGTTTTAAAATTGATATTTGAAGCTTTAAATTCATTGGCTGCATCACTATCACTCATTCTAAAAAACATACAGCCTTGTGCTGCAATAACCCAAACCACCAAAAGGCCCAAAAAACCATAACTTATTCGCATAATCCATTTCCTCATCTGTTCAAATGAAGTGCAACTTTATATAAGAATTTTGAAAACATATCAAGGATCTACGTTCTGCAAAGCTAAAACAGTTGTTTAAGCAGGAAATTGATTTTAAATTAACAAATAATGAGCAGTCAAAAGAGATTTATGGATATAGAAAGAGTCCAACCATGGCCAACAATTCATAAAATACACAGGCATCATACTCATTTTCATCTATCTCTGTATCCATTATTTTGAACTGCCTTTACAGTGAAATATATTAAAGCAGTAAAGACACCAAAAACGAGGGTAAACAGCCATACATGTACATGCTCAAATGGATGAACAATTCGTGTATATAAAAAGGAGGAAATGGATGTGGGTTCAGTTACAATATCCCAAGTATTGTATCTTTCATATCTACCCATATACATACCCAATCCACCTAATATCATGATAAATACCATAAAAAAATTTCTATAATATGGCGATACAAAATGCTGTAACCATCGTTCTATTTGCATCAGTGAAAATATACATAGAACCATACCCGTCCAAGCACCAGATAATACCAAAGCCAAGTCAAACCAGGGAGGTACTGGCAGCCGTGCTTCAAAATGAAATACATCAGTAAGGATATAGGGTGCGTTTGGAAAAAAGAGCAACCAACAAGTAAAAAATGCTACTGATTTCACAGTTAATCTCTTTTCCTTTTTCAATAGTGTGCTGAAGAAAACGGGAATGGTTGCTATAAATATATTCCAAGGATAAAACAGGTATAATATACTTCCGGTATAACAAATGCGAATGATGAGCAATATCATTGTAAATGCAATAGATGCTGCTATGAGCTGATATGCTTTCGAAAATTTGAGCTTCTTCATTTTATTAGATATGGAATGAAAATAATAAGGCCAATGATGATGCTTATCATGCTACTGATAAAAACAGCTCCGGCGGCCATGTCTTTTATTTGCTTGATGTTTTTATTATAATTTGGTTCTATCAAATTACAGATGTTTTCAATGGCGGTATTCATCATTTCGGCCATCAATACTAATCCAATGCATATTAAAATACAACACCATTCTACTGGTGAAATATGAAAAATGAAACCGCTAAGCAGCACAACCATTGCCGCAGCAGCATGTATTTTACTATTGCGCTCAGTGCTAAAAAAATGTACTAACCCATTTACAGCATGAATAAATGCTGCCGAAAGTGGGTGTCCTCCGGCAGCAGGTGGTACAGCATTAAGCCTATTCTTCATGTTTACTCACTTTAAAAATCCGCAATATCATTACCACTAATAATAGATATCCAACGCCCATCACCATCCAGATATGATCATTCATGCTGCGCACCGGCATCATCAGCATTTTATGCAATAAAAAATTTAATAAAGTCATTGCAATATGTTTAATTAAACTTGATAGAAAATAGAATTATAGTTTGTACCAATTTATTTTTCTTGTGATAAACATTACAGCAGCAAGAATGCAAAAGAGTGCAACACTTCCGGCTAACAGTGCAGTGTCTTCTAATGTAAGCAGCACAAATATGAATGCATATAACAAGGACATAAATCCGCCAAAAATTGAAGCTGTTTTTATATTTTTAAAATGAGTATAAGCATAGTAAGCTATCAGCCCTACTGTGGCGCCTGCTGCTAAGAGATATGAATATCCAAAAGATAAATATTCACTAATTGATAGCAATAAAGTGTAGAATACACAGAGTGCAAGCCCTGCCAATAAATACTGCACCGGATGAAAAGCATTTTTTTGCATTACTTCTATAATGAAGAACAATGAAAAGGTAAGACCAATAATGAGTATGGCGTACTTAATACAGCGGCTCGTTTGTGAATAGGAATCAACAGGCTGAAGAAGACTTACACCAAATGCAAGATCATCATCTGATTGAACCTCAGAATCGTCCAGTTTATATTTAAGATGTTCTTTTGCAATGCGTTTATCCGGTAGTATCAAATCAAATGGGAGATTGGCTTGGTTGAATGACCATGAGGCTTTAAAACCGGAGTCAGATACTTGCGGACTGATAGGCAGTTGATTGCCCATAAATGAAGGTGAAGGCCAAGTACTGTTTAAGCTAAATTTGCTATTGCCACTTAGCGGCTCAAGCATAAGTTGTACACTTCCCTTTATCTTTACATTAAATGAATAAGTGAGCTTCTCATTCCTTTGAGTGGCTATCAATGAAACGGGTGCACTCACACCATTTTTGTGCACTGATTCAGTTGGTAAGCCGGGTAATAAAGCATAATTGTTACCATTAAATTTTATTTTTATGGCCTCTTCAATCCCTTTAAATTCAGAAATGCCAAGACATATTTTTGCCCTACTAAAATCAATCTTATCCAATGCAACATATTGTTCAATTTGTGATAAATTAAACTGCCCATTCATGCTGAGATTTGCATGATATAAGGGGATAGTATAGATGGATCTTTTTCTGATATCCGGTATAATGCTTCCGGATAAATTATTTTCTTCCGGTAGTATGGCCATATACTTGGTGATAACAATTGTTTTACCTTTCAAATCCGTTGTGCTGGTGTCTCTATATGGTATGATTAAATAAGGATTGGATAATCGCTGTACACCTGCCCAGTTGTTGCTTACTTCAGCTATGGTATCGTCCTGCCTTGTTTTCCTCTCGGTAACCAATCCATCTAAAAAAATCATGGGAATGAGTAATGTCAATATGAGTCCACCCACCAATGCAGCTTTTAGTAGTAAGCTATTGTTTGGTGATTTTGCCTGCGGCAATGATTCTGCTCTTTCTGTGTAATCTTCGTTTGTGTCCATTGTATGTTGTGATATTATTTGTTGATGATTAAATGAGATGAGTATTTTTTTATATTGCAGCGCAAGCGCAATACAACCTCCTGCTATCACCCATCCCATGCAAAGCATTTGTTGATGGAGTGCTTCAATTGAATCGTTGATAATGCCAGCCACATCATTAAGTATTACTAATAATCCTCCATATACAACAGATATGAGCATTACAAATAAGCAGAACAATTGCACCCTTGTTTTCGGCTGTTTAATGAATCTGCGGATTAGGCCAATACTGATGCTCAAAGCAATAAGTGCCGGAGCACCACCTACAAAAGCAAGCCCTGTCATGAGTAAAATATTTGAAGCTGATTCTTTATCCCACACATTGAGTGCATACATACTTGCTGCAGCAATAAGTAAATAAAAGAGGATGCTTTGAAACCATATTCTAAGTCCTAAAAATTTTACTGTTTCCATTCTAATATTATTAAAAGTGCTTTGTATTACAAAGTGGATAGATAAAAAAAATTATTTTAATGATTTTAGCATTTGCTCCAAGGCAACAATATGAGCATTGAATGCTTTTTCTCCAGCCTTAGTAACCGAATAGGTAGTGTTTGTTTTTTTACCGATAAATCCTTTCTGCACTTTTATAAATCCATTCTCCTCTAATGATTTAACATGACTGGCCAAGTTTCCATCAGTTATAGTCAATATTTCCTTCATTTCATTATAGCTCATACTACTATTGACCATAAGTGCACTCATGATGCCCAGCCGGATGCGGCTGTCAAATATTTTATTCAGATTGTCTATAGATATGGCCATTTTTCTAATCTGTATTTGCGCTTACCCTTTCATATTTGTACCACATAATGATGCCATATATGACATGCATAACCCCAAACCCAATTGCCCAAAAATACAGGCCATATCCGGTAAAAAATAAATTGATAACTGCAAGTAATAATTGCGCATAACCCAAGTACCTTACTTCATCTAATGTGTATTTACTGGCATTGAGCAAGGATAAGCCATACACCAACAAACATCCCGGAGCAATATAAACGTAGGCTCCTGCCTCCATCAATTTCAATATGTACAATCCTCCTGCTGCCATTGGCACTGACATATTGAATACCAGCCTTCTGGCAGTAAAACCCCACATGGGTGTATTTGTTTTTTTACTGCGAAGCCATGTAAATAAAAATGAAAGGATAAGTGCAGTAAAAAAAGTAATCAAAGCTATTTTGAATAATCTGCTTTGCATGTAGGCACTTAGGGAAAAACTATGGTATTGGAAGGCATCTCGTAGTCGAATTAATTCATAAGAGCTGTCCTCAATGATAGGATATGCAAAAGCAGCACCTACTAATGCACATACGCCAGCTGCTACTCCACTCCAGCCACTCAGGCTGATGAAACGACTGCTGCGCTGCATCATCTTTTGAATATCCGATAAAGTGCCTGCAATTTCTTTTTCCGACTTCATAAAAGTACTTTGAAACGCAAAGTAAATGGAAGAATATTAGAACGACAAAAAATATTTTTTTCAAAAATGTTAAATAGATAGAACCATCAGTGAAATCAACCTGCTTTATATGTTGTTAATAAAAATCTCTTTACATAAATAAAATCGAGAATATACATCATTATTCATAGCGCAATGCTGCAATAGGATTGAGTTTTGAAGCTTTTATGGCAGGCCACAAACCCGCTAATAGACCCACAACAGTACATATTATAATTCCTGTAAACACCCATCCCCAAGGTATAGTAAATCCAGCATTCAATACCATTGCAAAAAGATTGCCCACTGCCACTCCAAGTATAATTCCGAAGATGGCACCAAACATGGTTATGATTAAAGACTCAAACAAAAATTGCTGACGTATATTTTTTTTCTTGCCACCAATTGCTTTTATCAAACCTACTTCTCGGGTTCTTTCATTTACAGACACCAGCATTATATTCATTAGTCCAATGGCAGCACCAATCAAGGTTATGAGTCCTATAAAAATAGCAGCACCTTGTATGCTACCGAGAAAACTCAAAAACTGCTCCGCAAGCCTGTCGCTTTTTCGTATTTGAAAATTATCTTCATCTATAGGTTGCTGTCTGCGGATGCCTCTAAATAAACCTGTGGCTTCGGCAATGGCACCTTCCATTTGAACCACATCGGAAGTAATAATTCCGATTTCAAAAGAGGGATCTGCACCTTGATATCTTCTTACATTGTTATAGGAAGTAATCACAATATTATCTGCACTTAAAAAAGCACTACTGCCTTTATGAGCCAGCAGACCAATTACCCTATAGGGTACACCAGCAATTTGTATAATTTTATCTATAGATTTTTCAGGATAACTATTGAACAATTTTTTTGCAACGTCATATCCCAACAAACAATTGTTACTACCACTCTGCACTTCTGCTACAGAAAGATTTCTACCCACTTCTACTTTATAGCCATTGATGTCTAAAAAGTTTTCATCACCACCACGCACACTTACGTTTGGGTTAGTTTTTTTATTTTTATAATGAACTTCAATTGAGTTATAACCATTGATGGCTAGCCCAACATTGGCAGGATATTTAAAAGCATTTTTGAAATTTTCTGCTTGAGCAAGCGTGATATATTTATCTAAATCGCTACGTTTTTTCTTTTTTCCCTTTTTCTCTTTTTGGGTATCATAGTTATTTGCAAATCGCCAACTTTCTTTATAGCTGATGGTAAATCCATTTGCGCCCATTGTGGCAAAACTACTACGCAAACTTTCGTTCATAGATTGTATAGCTGTAATGATAGCAATCAACGCCATTATGCCAAATGCAATAATGGCAATAGTTATTCCACTTCTAAGTTTATTACTTTTTACAGTATTATATGCTAAAGCAAAAGAATCCCTAATGGTCATAATGGGTGTAAGATAAGTCAGACTGGTATAATGGATATATTTTTAAGATGGATGGGTATATTTTGATATAACTGGCAGTTAGGGTGTGTGTAATTTGAGCAGAACAATAAAAATGTAGCGGTTGTGTTCGGCTACTCATTCTTCAACAAAACCATATCTATTTCTTTACAAGGCTGTACATTGCACCAATGTTATCTTTTCTATGAAATATTTTTTTACTTTATTTATTTTTTATTGTTGCTTCGGCACTGCAAAAGCACAACCCTATAATAACAATTGGATTAATTATTCTAAAACCTATTTTAAATTTCGGGTGGGCCCATTTGGGTATGATATAGTAAATGCGCCTATAAAAAAAGGGATTGTAAGAATCAATCAGCCGACTATAGCGGCCGCTGGTTTATCTGGAACTCCTGCGGAGCAATTTCAACTGTGGAGCAATGGAATACAACAACCCATTTATGTATCAAAAACTACAGGAATATTTGGCTCATCGGACTATATAGAATTTTATGGCGAAATAGCCAATGGTACAATAGATCGTGAATTTTATCCTTTTCCTGAATATCAGATTAATACAAATTGGAGTTTGAGCACAGACTCATCTACTTATTTTCTTACCACCAATATGGGTAGTAATCTTCGTTTGCTGGATGCACCAAACAATGCATCATCATCGCCGCTTGCAGCAGAAAAAAATTTCACTTATACCCTCGGCAGATATTATAGATCGGCCATTAACAACGGCTTTGGTGTTGTAGATAGCAAGGTGTTATACCTCAGCAGTTTTGAAAGGGGAGAGGGTTTTACAAGTAGAGCTGTAAGGCCAAATAATTGTGGATGCAGCACCAAAGAATTGCCTCAGATTTTTTCATCATTAATGGCAGATACGATTAGTACAACCTGCTCCGTGGCTATGACTATGGTGGGCAATGCCCAAAATGAAAGAAATGTAAAAATATTTTTTAATGGAGATAGTATCGCTAATGTTAAGATGAATTTTTACAGTACTGCGTTTCCGCATTTCAGTAATTTGTCTGCAGCAAGAATCATCAATGATCAGGTTACAATTCTTACGAGAGACAGTTGTACAGAATATAATGATGAAATAAGAGTAGGACAAATTGAACTCAGCTATAAAAGGAAATTTAATTGTGGCAATGCATCCATTTTTGAGTTTGCCTTGGAGCCTTCACCAACAGGAAGGTTGATAAAAATGGTGAACTTTAACGGTGGCATTTCACCGCCAGTGTTGTATGACCTTACTAACAAAAAAAGATACACTGCATTGAATACTTCTGCGGATACATTACGCTTTCTCACAGAGCCATCAATGGTAGCCTATCAATTGGTATTAGCGAGGGGTGATGGTACAACGGCACAAAATATTCCATTGCTTAAATCTATACAGTTTACCGATTTTACTAATGAAAATAACCAATCTGATTATATCATTATTACCAATGCTTCTTTATTGGGCGCTAGCCCAAATGATAATTATGCAGAACAATATCGGGCATACAGAAGCAGCAGTGAAGGTGGCGCATATCAGGCAAAAATTTATATGCTTGAGCAGTTAGAAGATCAATTTGCGTATGGAGTTAAAATGCACCCTCTGGCGGTAAAAGAGTTTTTGAGATTTGCAAGAAATAATTTTCAAACTGTTATTAAAAATGTGTTTATCATAGGCAAAGCGGTATCATACGCTGCTTATAGAATGACGGGTCAAAACCCATTGATAGATAAACTAAATATTGTACCCACGTATGGATTTCCGGGGTCTGATCATTTATTGGCCTCGAACGCATTTTCAGATCTTGCCGCTGTGCCTATTGGCAGATTATCTGCAGTATCACCCCAAGAAATTGGCATCTACTTAGAGAAAGTAAAACAGTATGAAGCTCAACAAAATAATGATGCAGATAGTATTGAAAATAAAGCATGGGCCAAGCAGGTACTGCTGCTTACAGGGGCTAATGATCCTTATCTCGGAGTAATATTGGATACGATGATGAATAATTATCATCGCATCATTGCAGACACTTCTTTTGGTGGGGCAGTAAGTCAGTATAGTAAAACAGCAGACCCAGAAGGATTTGCAGATGCTGTCGTAAATTTTGCAAACGTGTATAATAGAGGAAGTGCATGGCTTACTTATTTTGGACACTCATCTGCACAGGCTATTGATTTTAGTTTAGACAATCCAAACAATTATAATAATGTGGGGCGATATCCTGTGTTTTTGGTAAATGGATGTTTGGCAGGAAATATTTTTGATTACGATGCAAACAGGCTTTCAAATATTGCTACACTGTCTGAAAAATTTATCATGGCTCCGTTGCGTGGTAGCATTGCATATTTATCCAATAGTAGCTATGGAGTGGTAAACTACTTAGATATTTTTACAAAGGAAATATACAAGTCTGTAGCAGTTACTAAATATGGTCAAACCATGGGTGAAATCATACAAGAATCCTTTGACAATGCATTAAAAACCACAGGTTTAAATGATTTTTATGGACGAATGCATGCGCAGCAATATACCCTTCACGGAGATCCTGCTTTGCGATTTAATACCTATGCCTTGCCTGATTATACGGTGCAAGCAAATAATATTGTTGTAGAAAATTTACCCTTATCTATTTGTGATGCATTTGTAGATATAAAACTCCGCATTTTTAATTTAGGCAAAGCCGTAAAAGATTCTGTAAGATGTACCGTATATCGTTTGAATGATACGGATAGTACTATTCTATTTCGCCGAAGGCTACAATATATTTCTGCTTCAGATTCGCTTTTAATCCGAATTCCTATAGTGCCCAATGAAGATGCGGGTACAGTAAATTATGTAGCCATCATTGATGACAATAAACAAGTAACAGAGCTCAGTGAAAATAATAATGTTGCCAATTTTAGTATCAGTATCAATCCTATCGAATTAAAACCAATTTATCCGTATAATTATTCTATCATCTCGAATAATAAAATTAGACTTTGCGCCAGCACCGCCCTGTTGAATGATACATCTAAAAGAAAATATGTAGTGGAGATAGATACAACATCATCATTTAATTCAACCATAAAGCGGCGGTTCACAACGTTTTCTACAGGTGGCTTAATCGTGTTTAGACAAATGGATTTTCCGCTTGACAATCAGGTATATTTCTGGAGAGTAGCTCCGGATCAAATCGGTAAAAATAATAACTGGAATGTATTTTCATTTTCTTTTAAAAGCAATAGCCCACAAGGCTTTGAGCAAAATAATTTTTATCAATTTACAAATAATGTTTTGGATGGCATAAGTGTAGATAGTGCAAATAGAAAATTTTTAATGAAGGATAAATCGAATAATTTGTATGTGCAAAATGCCATCTTCCCCACAAGTGGTGTGGAGGATATTGATTTTAGTTTTTCGGTAAATGGCTCACTGGCGGGTGCGAGTGCTTGTGTGGGTAGTAGCATTATTTATCATGTAATGGATGCTGAAAGTTTTAGGGTATTTGAAAATACAACAAATCCATTTGGCGCAGCAGCAGCTTGTGACATTCATCGGATTAAAAATTTTGAGTTTAGCACACAATCAAGTGCTACCAGAAAAAATGCAATGGACTTTATGGATCAATACATTCCAACAGGTGCTTATGTAGCTGTTAGAAAGGTATATGATCAGGGAAATAAAGACTGGGCACCTACTGTGTGGGCCGCTGACACTGCATTATATGGAAGTAGAAATTCATTGTACCATAGATTTAAAGACCAGGGTTTGCTGATTGATTCTTTCAATGCGCCACGCACATTTATTTTTGTTTATAAGAAAAATGATCAGGGAAGTTTTAGTCCGGTATCTATTTTTTCTAAAGGCTTATATGATGCCATCAGTTATTCTGGAAATCTACAAGCAAGAGATACCAGTGGTAGTATTAGTTCAGTATTACTTGGCCCGGCTATCAATTGGAATACAATGAACTGGCAGGGCGTTGACATTACTCCAAACAATAAAACCACAGTACAAATATTTGGCAGCAATGGTAAAAACAAAGATTCCTTATTTTATACATTGCCTAAAAATCAAAATACACAGAATATTTCAGCCATCAATGTATTGCAATGGCCATACATTAAATTGGTGTTGCGTACGGCTGATACAGTTACTGTGGAGCCCTATCAGTTAAAGAGTTGGCAAGTGTTGGGAAATGCGATACCGGAGGGCGTTTTGGCGCCAAACTTAGGTATGAAAATACCCAGTAAACTCAATTTTAATCACCAGGTGAAAACACAGTATGACACGTTGAAAGGCTATGTCGTCTTTGCAAATGTGAGCAGTGCCGCTTTTACTCCCCTAAAAGTAAACATTCAGTTGATAGATACGCTGGACCGAGTGTATAATTATGTGCAACCAAGAACAAGTGCATTAAAAGCAAGAGACAGCATTAGGATTGATTTCAATTTAGATGTAAGGGCATTGCCTTCGGGTAAATACAATTTCAAAATAGAAGTAAATCCAAGTAGAGATCAACCGGAGCAATATGATTTTAATAATACAATTTTTCAATATATTAATATCAAGCGACCCGTAGCAATAGTAAATACAAAGTATATACAAATACAAAAGCAAGAAAGCATATTTTCCATCAGACCAAATCCTTTTTATAGAGCAATTTATGTAAATGGATTGCAACCCTCAGAGCAGGCTACTTTACAAATTAGAAATAGCCTTGGGCAAGTTATCTTAGTAAAAAAATTGATAGGAAATACAAGCATTAATTTATCTGCAATACAACGTGGTTATTACATAGCCACACTATATACAGAGCATAACATTTTGAATTGGAAAATGGAAAAAATGTAATAGAAGTAATAGGCTTGTCAAATGATCTAAGAGAGGGATAATGGTTTTAATCTTTAAATGCTTCTAAGGCCACAGTTGGTTGTCCACTATTGTTAAAAGCACCAAGTGAATAACCCTGCCAAGCACCATAGCATTGGGGCTCCCAATAAATTACTCCTTTGCCATTATTGCCAGCCACGAGTTTAGTTTTAGCTATGAGATCTTCAAGAAATGCTTTGCAAGTTTCAGCATCATCCCAGGCATTCCTGCTTCTACAATCATTACTTCTTTTTTATATCTTGATACTATGTCGTTCATATTGGCAAAGCATTGTTGATTAGCAATTGCCCATCCTGATGCTACGAATTGCGGGTATAAAGACATACCAATCATATCAAATTTTGCTCCATTGCTGATAAGACCATTTATATTCCAGCGATACAATGCATTATCCCATCCATTTGAAAGATGTACCATTACTTTGGCTGCAAGAAATACATTTTTTATAGCATCATAACCTTCGCTTATGAGTTGTGCATAGTTGCTTATATTTGACGAAGCTTTCCCATCAGGCCACAGCTTACCATCATTTGTTTCATTTCCTACCTGTACCCATTCCGGTTTTACCCCAGCGGTTTTTAACTGGCTCAATACATCCTTTGTATGTGCAGCTACTGCTGCTTTAAGGCCAATGAAATCTAATGATGCCCATGCAGCTGGTTTTGTTTGTTTGCCCGGGTCTGCCCAAGCATCGCTGTAATGAAAATCTATTAAAATATGTAAGCCAAGACTTTTTGCCCTTAATGCTTTTGAAACTACATCAGCAGTGCCATTCCAGCCATTTGTAGGGTTTACCCATACCCGTAGTCGAATGGTATTAATGCCATAAGATTTTACCAATGCCATAGGCTCGGTCTGCACACCCGTGGTTGAATAAAAGTTTATACCAGCAGCCTCCATTTCTGTAAGCCAGCTCATATCAGCTCCCTTTACAAAAAATGAATCAGCAGTAAGAGTTGGTTCCGTCATATCCGAATTTGATTTTTTTTCTTTAGAACATGACGATAAAAAAACATTTAGCAATACACAAAGGAAAAATTTAGCATACATGAGGTATATCAATTTTTATTGCGAAGCATCATTTTTTTAGCAATGTCCTCGTTTTTATGGAAGGATATAACTGTTTGCAATATGTTGCTTTTTGAAAGTATAGAGAAACCTTTTCAGCTATACACTTTTTGCTTTGCACATTTGGAAGAGTATGCACTATTAGTGCAAAAGATAATTGGTAGTTTATGGTGTGGTTAATTGGGAATACAAAGAGAGCATGTAATTAATGAATACAACAATAAGCCCTGTTATCAAATAAAACAATCATCCATTATATCAATGTAAAATAATTCCTAAAAATTTGGGGATGCCCATTGGATTCGGACTTTATGCATCAAGTCCTCGTCATTCATTCCTCATGGCTGTGGGCTTATCACTTCAAATGAAGCGAATAGAAATTCAGGAATACCAAAAATAAATATTTGATTAATTCCTAAACCCTAACGCAAAAGCAGCAACAATTTTATGATATTAACTTTCTATTTATTTTCAACAGATGCAGAATCCATTTCTTCTATATCAAATTTCTCCAAAACCCCAGATGCCAATTTCATGGCTCTTCCGATGGCTTGATCCATATCATAATAACGATACTCACCTAAGCGACCACAGATTAAAGTATTATCCAACTGATCTGCATCAGCACGGTATTGCTCGTACAGGTTTTTATTCAACTTATCGGGAAAAGGATATTCATATTGATTGGCATTTTCTGGAGTAAATGGTGTTTCATGTGTCAATAAAGTTCCATTTACTTGATCTTTCTCAGAAGTATGCATCAAATGTTTCCATTCAATTGTTCTAATGCGTGGATCTTCAATATTTGGGTAATTAACTTGAATGCATGGTTGATGTTGGGCAGTGTCTTTAATATGTTCAACCCTCCGATTTTGGCCTCTGTATTTTAGTTTGCCGTATTTATTTCCAAAAAATTCATCAATTGGTCCTGTAAAGATGAGCATCTTCTCAGCATGTACATTTTCCTTATTCAGTAAATAATCGAACTCAAGATGCTGCGGTATTCCATCAATCATATTACGCACCATTTCTGTATATCCCTTTAGTGGTAGGGCATTCCAGCGATGATTTGGCGTAAGGGTATTTACATTTGATTTATTGATGGTAATCCTTACTGCAAGTTCTTTATCTAATTCAGTACATTTTACACCCCACTGCTTTTCTGTGTAACCTTTAATGAAAATTTCATAGAGTGCCCTTGGCATTTTTGTAAGACATGCTTCTTCAAAATTTGATGGCTCACCCATAAATAAATTCCATTCCTCTGGCTTACCTGCTATTTGTTCTATATAGTCCATATTGACAGGCCAGTTCAAATAGTCATCTTTTACTGATGAACGTATAGTTGCAGACCAATCATAAAATTCAGTGAACCTATTTAAAAAATTCCATATTTTTTCTGAACCACAGCGAAAATAATGTGGGCCATATTTATGAATCATAGCACCACTTTCCTCATGGCGATAATCAAAAACATTTCCAGCAACATGGTTTTTTCTATCTAACAAAACAACATCCTGACCATGGTCAGTTAAAATACGAGCAATGGTGCCACCTGTAAGACCGGCGCCAACAATTACGAAATCTGCCTTTATCATATATGAATGTGGTGTAATTCAACGGGCCCCACAGGGGCCCGTATCAATTTATTTAATTTTGAATTAATATGCTCCTTTCCCGGAAATAACAACAAATGGAGTGCTGAATAAAATTTTTAAATCAAGCCAAAAACTGTAGTTCTGTATGTATTCAGTATCGTGTTCTATCATAAATTCTGCACTTGTATTATTTTCTCTGTCTCTTATTTGCCAAAGACCCGTAATGCCTGGTCTCACTAAATTTCTTACTGCTGAAAACTCAGGATAAGGTTTTAGCATAAAAGGTACTAAAGGTCTTGGTCCGATGATACTCATATCACCCGTAAGTACATTGAATAATTGTGGCAATTCGTCAATACTTGTTTTACGAATTATTTTTCCAATCCATGTTATACGGCTATCAGTTTTACTTTTATGTAATATTCCTTTTTCTTGTCCTTCCAATGCAATCTTATGATCTTCCACTTTTACTGCTTGATCAGTAACCATGCTGCGAAACTTATGACAACGAAAATGAGTGCCACCAAGGCCAACTCTTTCATTACTATATAATACAGCACCTTTTGAAGTTAATTTTATGATTAAAGTAACTACAATAAGTATTGGGGAAAATAATAATATCAGACCCGCAGAAACGCTGATATCAAAAGCCCGTTTTAAAAATAATTGAAAGCCCTTGCTTTCTAAATACTCTTCTGTTTGTTCGAATTCAGAAGGCCCTTCAAATGGTAAAGAAACATGTACAACCCTGTTTCTTTGATTTACAGTAGGATTAACGTTCATTTCGTTTTAGTTTAATACACAATGTAATTTACGGGTGGCAAATAAATGAAAAACATAGATACTATGATTCATTATTTTAACCTAACAAAACAGTAAAACTGTTATCTTCTTCGGGGATTGCAAGAATACGACATTTATTTAAAATAGTTGCTTATTTTGTTTATTATTTTTAGAAAAAATTTAAGTGATGACCCTTACCTATACTATTTTATGCCTAACTGATCTAAATTGAGCTGTTATCTTAGTCTAAATGTTATTCTAAAAATTTTATTGTTCATACAGTAAAAATAATTTAGACATTATAAAAAACTATGTATATTTTATAGCAATTGTTTACAAACAAATATTAATTCTTAAAAACAGCTAATCCTCCATACGCTTATTAATTTCAACACATAGGGATTTAAAGATGTCATCAAGTCCACCTTCACCCTTAACAGAAACCACTTTATTAAATTTTTTATAGTAATCTGCTACAGCCGTAGTCTTATCATTGTACTCCTTGATACGGCTTTGTATTATTTCGGGGTTTGAATCATCACTCCTTCCACTTGTTTGGCCTCTTTTCAAAATGCGTTGTATCAACTCTTCATCACTCACTTCTAAAGCAAGCATAACAGAAATTTGTGTCTTTTTAAGTTGTAGTAATTTGTCTAAGCTTTCTGCTTGCGCCGCAGTACGAGGAAAACCATCAAATAGAAAACCCTTGGCTTGCTTGTTTTCATCTAATGCAGAGCTAATCATTCCTACCACCACAGCATCCGGTACAAGCTGTCCTTTATCCATCAGACTTTTTGCTTCTAATCCCAACGGTGTGGCATTTGAAATTTCTTTTCTTAAAAGATCTCCAGTAGATAAATGTATAAGCCCATAACGCTCTATTAGCTTGGCACTTTGTGTTCCTTTTCCACTTCCCGGGGGGCCATATAAAATCAAATTAAACATGATAGTTTTTGTTTCTTTATTTGAGAGGCAAATATAGGGGATGGCACAGAAATGAGTTTTAACAGTTGTTAGCCATTTTTGCAAGAGAACAATTGTAAGTAAGGGAGTGTTGTATCGTCATAAACCTTAAAAAAACTGTGTATGTTTATCAATCGTAGGTTTATAAATATGAAAAATAAAATATTATTAATTGCATTACTTGTAAGTTCTTGTCAGGGATGTTTTTCACAGGAGAAAAAAACGATTAATAAAAAAAGTGAAATTATGAGCAATAAAGACAGCAGTGTTTACTCACACACCAGTACTGAGCAGGTATCCATTTCAGATAGTGCCTGGCAAAAATTACTCACACCAGAACAATATCATGTAGCAAGACAAAAAGGAACAGAAAGACCCTGGACTAGTGCATTTGAAAACAACAACGAGGTAGGTACTTATTATTGTGCTGCCTGTGGCAATGCTTTATTTCGTAGTGATACAAAATTTGAAAGTGGTTGTGGTTGGCCAAGTTTTTATGAGCCTTATGCTAAAGTAAGTATCATTTATGCACCGGATAATACTTATGGTATGACCCGTACTGAAGTAATGTGTGGCAGATGCCGAAGTCATTTAGGGCATGTATTTGAAGATGGACCTAAGCCAACAGGTTTAAGGTATTGTATCAATGGTGTAATACTTGATTTTGAAAAAGCAAAAGAAGCAGAGCAGGACTACAATACAGAGCATACAGATCAGCAATAGCATGTTAAATGTTTGGGGCTAAGTTCTATCATCTCATAAAAAATGGCTACTTATATGGTAGCCATTTTACATTGTATTACTTGTCTTAAAACTTTCTTTTAATAGCACAACCCACTGATCTGGATTCATTAGTGGATACTTCCCTGCCGGAAACTATTTCCTCCATAGCAATTTTCAGATGCATTCTTGTTACTTTATTTTGATCTTGTGGACTATCATCAATGGCACCATGATATACTAAGGCCTGATTCTTATCAAACAAAAAACATTCTGGTGTGCGGTTGGCATCAAACGCATCAGCAATAGCATTGTCTTTATCTACTGCATAAATCCAATTATAATTTTGGCTTTTGGCATACTGCTGCATTTTTTCAAAAGATTCGCCGCCATTTCTACCAGCCTCATTGGAATTTAATAGAACAATACCAATATTATTTTCCTTTGCATAGTTGCAAATGGCAATGGTTCTTTGTTGGTTCTTTATTACAAATGGGCAGGTGTTGCAAGAAAACATAACCAATAGTCCATTACTACCCACAGCAGATTTTAAACTAACCGTATTTCCGGATACATCTACCAATTCTTTATCAGCCATAGGCAATGTATCACCAATTTTTATGGAACTATTTTTGAATGAAAAGAAACATAGTGTGATGAGCAGGACTGCCATCAATGATTTTTTTTGCATAAATTATTTTTTTGAACAGCGAAAATAATTTTCTACTTTCTATTTCTTACTTTATCACTGTTAAATAGTATAAAAAAAGCTGGAGAAATCTCCAGCCAAATATTTTTTTTCTATTACAGTTTGTGTTTGACTACTTTGTCATATCCTTTGTCTTTACCGGCTTTTGTCCATTGAACATTGATAATACCTGATTTTGATTGACCAGTTTCATATACCACAAATGCTACAACTTTACATCGGCTTGCTTTGAAACCTGCTAAGTCAAAATTGTAAGATAAACTATATTCATTTCCTGCATTGGTACTAATAGCCGGTATTAAATCCCCTAACTCGTTAGTTGCACATTTACGCAATACATTTCTATGTACAAAATTATTCATTGTATTGCCCATCCCGTAATAAGGATTGCCGGTTGGAAATAAGTTGTAATAATTTGCTTGAGCAAGTACCAAGCTATCTTCTAATAATTCAATTACCAATTTTACTTTAGAAGAAAAGCTATATCCAAATCCAACTTTTACAATGCCACTCACTTTATTAGAAGCAATAGAGCTGGTAATGCTTAAACCTAATGAATCTAAAGTTTTTAGATAACTCCATTTATTTACCGTATCAGATAGATTCATAATGTTGCCATTGTCTTTAAATGCCTGATACCTATTTTCCCACCCGGTAGGGAATCCTTGTATTTTAAATGTACTTTCTAAATTACTCTGATATGGGGTAGTAAAAGCATCACCGTTATGGTTGCCTTGCATTAAAAAACGATCAGGATTATGCTCCATCATTAAATCAAACTTATAAGCAATTCTTGGACACCAACCACACCAAGCACCAGTATAATCTTCGTACAAAACCTTACTTAAAAATCGATCGCCGGAGGCGGTAATAGAAAAATCTTCTGAAAAATTTTGCTCTGTATTTGCATTTGCCGGGGCAGTCAAATCAGCTTTTGAACAAGAAAGCAGAGATGAAATAATAATAAAAACAAACAAAGCAGATTTTGTTGTATAACTCATGGTGTATAAAATTTGGATGCAATTTATAGTTTAATGTTTCTTCATCCAAATTTTGTATTATCAGTTATATGCATAGCTTGTAAAATGTTTGTAAAATAAAAAAAAATTCTCCTTACTGGTTGAATCAATTTACTTTTGGCTTTTAATCGCACCAGTTAAATTTACAATTATTCACCATGAAGTTTATCACGCCAGTAGTTCTTGTAATGCTTTTGCCAGTATTTGGCATGTCACAAAAATCAATTCCAGATATTTCATTACGCAGTAATAGAAATACTGAAATAAATCTGAAAAAATTTGCAGATACAGTAAATCACCCAGTTATCATTTCATTTTGGGCCACATGGTGTACACCATGCATTAATGAGTTGGAAGCTTTTAATGAATCTTACGAAGATTGGCAGGAAACTACTGGGGTTGAAGTAGTAGCAGTATCTATTGATGACGCAAGAAGCACTTCAAGAGCGAATAGTCTTGCCATAGGAAAAGGATGGAATTATACCATATTATTTGATGAAAATCAAGAATTGAAAAGAGCCCTTAACATAGCCAATGTACCTGCTACAATTGTGATTTATAAGGGGGATATTATATATACCCACAACAGTTATCATCCTGGAGATGAAGAAGAACTTTATGAGAAAGTTAAAGAATTAATAAAATAAATTTTAGATAAAAATAATAATTGCATGAAGAAGATTTTGATCCTGTCTGCTCTAACAGGTCTATATACTATTTCCTTAAAAGCACAAGAAAATAGCTCTGTGCAACCTGAAAAAACTAAATTGATCATAACAGGTGGTGTAGAATCCAATGCGGCTTGGTACAATAGATATGATGAAAAATTTTTATTTTTCGAAGACTCCCGATTTGGAAGTAATACATATTTGAAAACAGAACTGAGATACGGACATTTTTTTGCAGGAGGGCAATATGAATTATATAAAAATATTGCTGTTTTAGGATCGCCAAAAGCATTTAATGGAAAACAAGGTTTAGGCACTTTATATGCCGGATATCAGTCAGATAAAATAGATGTAACTGCCGGCTACATATATGATCAATTTGGCAGTGGGCTTGCTTTTCGCACTTGGGAAGATAGACAGCTTGGGTTAAACAATGCATTAATTGGAGGCCGCATTGCTGTACGACCAGTAAAAGGGCTTGAATTGAAAATACTTGGAGGAAATATTAGAAATATTTTCAGCAAAAGTGATGGTGAGGTATATGGTGCTGATATGGAACTTCAATTAAATGATGCATTAAAAATCAAAGCAAAAAAATGGAGATACAATATAGGTAGTAGTTATGTACTGAGACATACCGATTATATTGACACCATCAATGAGGTGCCTCGCTCCGTGGGTGTTGTATCACTAAGGGCAGGAGCAAAAAATGATCATTTTGCAATACAAGCTGAATGGGTGCAAAAATCAAAAGATATTTTAAGTAATGGTTCTGGCCAAGTATTATATGATAGTGGAAAATATACCGGAAATGCATTGTTGATAAATACAAGTTATACCGGAAAACAGGTTGGCATTAATGTTACATTAAGGAAACTCCGAAATATGGATTTTAGGGCAGAGCGTGGTAGTTTATTTGTGAACAATCTCATTAATTATTTACCGGCACTAACACCACAACACCATTTCAGTCTGCAAAATATTTATCCTTACAATGCACAAGGTGGCTATTATATTTTAACAGGATTGAATAATATATTTAATGTAGGTGAAATAGGTGGTAATGCAGAAATCTATTATAATGTACCAAAAAATACTGGACTCGGAGGAAAAACAGGGCTACAGCTTTCCCTTCATTATGGAGAGTTTCATGCAATTGATTTTGAAAGCGATTCAGATTTTGGAGCCTCTATTAAGGATTTAAATTATAACTCAAATAAATTTGGAGATCTGCTTTTCAGAGATTACGGCTTTGAGGTTAAAAAAACATGGAATAAAAAATTGAAAACAGAGTTCAATTACACGCATTTCAATTATAATGGCTTCATCATTGAGTCCGGAGGACCCGGCACTCCCACAACAGCAGCAGATTTTATAGCTGTAGATGGCACTTATAAAATCA
This sequence comes from uncultured Parafilimonas sp., assembly GCA_937892395.1. Taxonomy (GTDB): domain Bacteria; phylum Bacteroidota; class Bacteroidia; order Chitinophagales; family Chitinophagaceae; genus CALAGJ01. The sequence continues at coordinate 1,707 of CALAGJ010000200.1, read as the reverse complement.
ACAAAAAGCATTCCTTGCAAATGGATCTTCAACACTTATGGAGTAGAGAAGATATACAACATAGAGGAAACTGGGCTGCTGCCACTTTAGAATATAGTTGGGCTCCCTATGTTTCATTTTATGCCACAGATTTATATAATTATGGCAATGATAAAAAAGATGAACAAATACATTATTACAATTTTGGCACTGCAATCAATTATAAAAATGCAAGGCTTTCAATAGGCTATGGTAGGCAGCGGCAGGGGCTTTTCTGTGTAGGCGGTGTGTGCCGTTTAGTACCTGCATCATCAGGTTTCAATGCTTCATTTAACTATAATTTCTAAGAATAACTAATATAAATCAAGTAATCATGCAAAAAATTAAAATCTTATTTCCCATTGTTCTAATCAATCTTGTTACCATTATTAATCTACATGCTCAAGTGTCAAATTTCACCGAAGGGTTTGAAACAGTATTACCAAGTGGATGGGTGGCAATAAATAAATCAACACCTGCAAATACATCCATCACATGGGCACAAGGCAATAATGCAAATTTTGACTCATACGATGGAAGTAGTAATGCCTATGCTGCATCAAGCTATGAATGTATTCCGGACAACCCGGGTGTGGGTACCATTAGTAACTGGATATTAACGCCGGTACTTTCCTTATCCAACAATGCCACACTAAAATTTTATACACGTAAAGCCACCCCAGATCCATTTGATTTTCCTGATAGATTAGAAGTGAGATTGAGCAAAAATGGTAGCAGTACAAATGTGGGTAGTGATGCTACTGGTGTTGGAGATTTTACTAGTTTATACGCTTCCATCAATCAAACATTGGCTGAAGGTGGATATCCTTATGAATGGAAAGAATATACAATTGTACTTTCCGGTATCTCCGCCGGGCAAACCGGACGAATTGCTTTTCGCCATTTCGTAACAGATGCCGGCATAAATGGTGCTAACTCTGATTACATTGGCATTGACAATGTTCGCTATGACAATTTACTACCCGTACATTTAGTAAACTTTTCTGCTGCTTTGCAAAATAACAAACCCTTATTGCAATGGTCTGTTACCAATGAGCAGCAAATGATTGGTTATGACATTGAAAGAAGTATTGATGGCATATCCTTCTCTACAGCTGGATTTGTAGCTGCAAAAAATACAGGCATTACCACCCAATACAATTACACTGATTTTAATGCTATTAATGGCAAATCTTTCTATCGTTTAAAGCAAAAAGATAAAGATGGCACCATTACTTATTCTGAAATAAGGTCTGTAGAAACTATTGCAAAAAATGCATGGAAACTTGTAAATAATACTCCCGGTGCTAAACTACAAATACAATTGTCACTATCCGAAATTAGTCCTGTTACCATACAACTATTTACCATGGCAGGAGCAGAAGTGTATAGACAGCAATATGGATTAATGAATACAGGTACTTCTACCTTAGATATATATAAATACTTCCACACATCTGGAGTTTACTTTTTAAAAGTTACATTAGGTCAAGATGCTACTACCGTAAAAGTATTTAGATAATTTACAATATATACATCAACAAAAAACTGGCAGTCCCAATCAAGGACTGCCAGTTTCATTATACTGTATCAACAAATTATTCAGCAGAAAAAGCCTCCCTCACCCTGTCAAAAAAGCAGATCGGAAGAGCGTCGTGTAGGGAAAGAGTGTCTTCGCCTGTGTAGATC
>CALAGJ010000199.1 GCA_937892395.1 uncultured Parafilimonas sp. | reverse complement strand
AAAATATTTTTACAAATATTACAGGCAGGATGCTAAAGCACCAGCCGGTTTTTATCAATCAACTAAAATTGGTGTAATTAAATCAGTACTTCTAAAAAGTTATTTAATGAGAAAAACTCTCAGTTAATGATTAGAGACAAGTATCTCAAAGAGAACCATGCCTGTATGTTATATTAATTTTTGACCAAGTAAGACCTTGGTTTACATTGCGCCAGCAAAAGATTAAACTAAAATCGACAACTGGTTTGGCGGATGAAAATGAGAACGGGGCTGACTAATTGTATTGCATTGATTTTTATCCGAGAATGTAGCAATAAGGTTAATCACAAATTTGGAATCATTTTCAGCGGAAGTTATAAAGAAGACAAGAGTTTCGGAGGACTGACTTTTTTTCGAAGATTGATTTTCACCGTCATTTTTATCCATCTGCTTTTTTAACTGACATTGACCATTGCAGTGCAACCATGCTTTATTTTTATTTTCACACTGGGAGATATATGCAGCATTATTTATGTGGTAATTAGCAAGAACCATCACATTGCCCATGGCGTAAGAAGCAAAAAGAAGTAGTAATATAAATGATACAATACGGTTCATCCCGTTGGCAAAAGTAGTAATCTATCGATTAGAAATTATAATTGAGATAATAAAAGCTGGAATATTTTTATCTGAAAAATATCTTCTATTTATGACTTCAAAATGTGGGCATGGGCAAAAACTCATTTCCATTTTTTTAATTTCTATGCCATAATATATTTTTGAACAAATTATTTAATGAGAAAAATATTTTTCCTTTCATTTTTTCTTATATCAGACTACATGCTCTCGGCCCAATCCAAGATAGCCGCTGATAGCTTCAGTTACAAGCCATTTGTATTAGGAAGCATTGAGCGTATTCATTCAAAAGTTCTTGGAGAGGAAAGGGTCTTGAATATTTATTTGCCCGACAATTATGATGAATCGGATAGTATCAAATATCCTGTTATTTATTTGTTAGACGGCTCTGCCGATGAAGATTTTATTCATATTGTGGGACTGGTGCAGTTCAATAGTTTTGAATGGATAAACCGACTACCAAAATCTATAGTAGTAGGGATTGGCACGGTGGACAGGAGAAGGGATTTCACTTTTCCAACTACTATTGAAGCAGAAAAAAAACAATATCCCACTACAGGTCATTCAAGTGAATTCATATCCTTTCTTGAAAATGAATTGCAACCTTTTATAGAAAATCATTTTAAAACTAATGACTTCAAAACGATTATTGGGGAATCGCTTGGAGGGCTGGTGGCCACTAAGATATTATTAGAAAAACCCAACTTATTCAATCAATATATCATCGTTAGCCCCAGTCTTTGGTGGGATGATGGTTCTATTTTAACTTCTGATTCAAAACTACTTGAACAGTCATTTCAGCAAGAAACAAAAATCTATATTGGAGTTGGAAAAGAAGGTCTTGCTCCTTCAAAAAATCCACATGTTATGGAAGTAGATGCTAATCTTTTAGCAGAAAAAATTATAGCAACTAAAAATGATTATCTACATGTGTACTTTGATTATTTACCAGAAGAAAATCATGCTACTATTATGCATCAAGCAGTGTTGAATGCTTTTAAAATGCTGAATAAAATTGAATAAATATTTATGTACTTATTATGAAATTTATGGTAATATAAATCAAAATAATAGTTGTAAATAACGATAATTTTATTCCTGTTTTTAAAGTACAACCCAAAATTGTTTGCCCCTATCGCTTATACTGCATTTCATAATATTGTTGGTAAGCTCCATTAGTAACATGTTGCAGCCATTCAACATTTTCCAAATACCAATCTATTGTAAGGCTTAGTCCTTCTTCGAAAGTAACAGTTGGGTACCAGCCTAAATCTTTGTTTAATTTACTGGCATCAATAGCATATCTCAAATCGTGGCCGGGGCGGTCTGTAACGTATTGTATCAGATGCGCACTTGTGCCAGCAGGGCGATTCAATTTTTCATCCATGAGCTTACAAAGCAGCTGAACTAAGTCAATATTTTTCCATTCATTAAAGCCACCGATATTATAGGTTTCTTTGTTTTTTCCTTTATGAAAAATGAGGTCAATAGCTTGGGCATGATCTTGTACATATAGCCAGTCACGTGTGTTTTCCCCTTTCCCATATACCGGCAAGGGTTTTTGATGTATTATATTGTTGATGAATAATGGAATTAGTTTTTCCGGAAAATGGTTGGGGCCATAATTATTAGAACAGTTTGAAATAACAAAGGGCAGATGAAATGTTTCGCCCCAAGCTCTTACAAAATGATCGGAGGCTGCTTTACTGGCTGAGTAAGGAGAATTTGGTGAATAGGCTGTAGATTCGGTAAAAAAACCAGAATCTCCCAGTGTGCCATAAACTTCGTCTGTACTGACGTGATAGAAGCGATGACTATCAATACTATCCTTCCAAAATTCTTTTGCAGTATTCAATAGGTTTACTGTGCCAACAATATTGGTATGAATAAAATCCATAGGAGATAAGATGCTACGATCCACATGGCTTTCAGCAGCCAGGTGTATGACATCTGTAACACCATATTGCTTAAAAATAGTATTCAGCGCAGCTGTATCCAATATATTTATTCTTTCAAAAAAATAGTTTGGTGCATGTTCTATATCCCGGAGATTTTCAAGATTTCCTGCATAAGTCAAAGCATCTGCATTGATGATTTGATAGGATGGATATTTATTTACAAAAAGGCGTACAACATGTGAACCAATAAAACCTGCACCTCCGGTTATTAAAATTTTTTTTAGCATAATAAATTCTTTGTTTAAAAGGATGTTAGCAAAAATAAAAAGTAAAATGAACAATGCTTTTTAGAAAAACTGAGTTTAATTATTTGTAAGAAGATAATTCAGACATTATAGTATTTGCGATACCAATCCACAAATTTTTGCACGCCAATGTTAACAGGAGTAAAGGGTTTATATCCAGTGTTTTTAGTAAGATCAGATACATCGCTATGGGCTGCGGGTACATCCCCAGGTTGAAGTGGCATATACTCTTTGATAGCTTTTTTTCCTAATGCCGCCTCTAAGGAATTTACATAGTCCTCCAGCATAACAGGGCTACTGTTGCCAATATTATAAATTTTATATGGTGCAGATGACTCAGAGATAAGGCCCGTAGAAGGCTTCCAATTCTCATTAGTTTTGGGTGGCTGTTGTAGCACTTTAAATATGCCTTCAGCTATATCGGCCACATAAGTAAAATCTCTAACCATATTACCGTGGTTAAATAATTGTATTGGCTTTTGATAAAGAATACTTTTTGTAAAAATAAAGAGTGCCATATCTGGTCTTCCCCATGGGCCATACACTGTAAAGAAGCGTAATCCTGTAGTTGGAATTTTAAATAAATGACTATAAGTATGGGCCATTAATTCGTTGCTCTTTTTGGTGGCAGCATATAATGAAATAGGATGTTCAACAGGCATATTTGTACTAAAAGGCAATTGATCAGTCAACCCATATACACTACTGCTGCTAGCATATACCAAATGCTTAATCTGATGATGTCTACAACACTCTAAGATATTCAAAAACCCAACAATATTGCTGTTGATATATGCCTCCGGTTCTTCTAAACTGTAGCGAACACCTGCCTGTGCTGCAAGGTGAACAACTGCATCAAATTGTTCTGTTGAAAAAATATGATTGAGTTGTTGTTTGTTTTCCAAATTAAGGTGATAAAAAGCATAGTTAGGATGTACATTACTGATAATTTTTTTATCATATCTTACGTTTGACCAATCTATGCCATGCTGAGCCAAGCGGCTGTATTTCAGCTTCACATCATAATATGCGTTTAAGCTATCAATACCAACAACTTGATAGTCTTCAAGCAAAAATCTACTTACAGTATGAAAGCCAATAAATCCTGCTGTACCTGTTATTAAAATTTTCATTTGCTATGCAATGATACTTCGGTATGATAAAAAGAAATAAAGTTTTTGATTTCTGTATGCATTGAAAAATGATTAGCGGCAAATTGCCGTGCCCTCTCCCCCATTTCTATTCTTAATGTTTCATTCATAATGAGGACTTTCAATCTATCGTAAAATTGGTTTACGTCATGATGATCCACTAAAAAACCTGTGGATGTGTCAATCAATGTATCCCTTACCCCACCAACATTAGATGCCACTACTGGCTTGCCACAGGTTTGGGCTTCGATGATGGACAAAGGTGTACCCTCATTCAACGAAGTAAGTGCAATAATATCCATAGCATGAATAGTTGGAATAATATCTTTTATCCATGAAGTAAATATAATTGGAGCGATATTTCCTTCGTCATTATTTTCACTCCATTGTATATTATGTTTTGCTAATTGCAGTTGCATTTCTGTCCTCAGCATACCATCACCAATAATAAAAAATTTTACTGGCAATTTTTCGATCACCATTCTTATAACAATTTCAATAAAAAAAGAAGGATTTTTTACTGGTACCAATCTTCCAATTAATGCAATGGCAACGTGATTATTTGCAAGGTGATATATATCTCTAATTTTATTTCGCAGGTTTACAGCATTAGATTGAAAAGCATCTGTATCAACACCAAGTGGTATAGTGATAATTTTCTGTGTGGGTACTATTCGATAGATTTCAGTAAGCTCTTTACATTGATGAGGACTAATGGCCACTGCCCTGGTTGTAATTCGCCCAAGCAATCGCTCCATTCGAACAATAGTTTTAGAAAGAATCTGATTGTAATAAGAATGAAATACATGACCATGATAAGTATGCAAAATAGTTTTTACCCCACACCTCCAGGCAGCAATGCGGCCTATTAATCCGGACTTTGCTCCATGTGTATGTACAATATCGTATTGACCTATTCGTATATGTTTCTTTATTTTGAAATAGGCATTTATATCATTTAACCAGTTAATGCTTCTTTTTAATTGAGTTATTTTAGTAAGCCGAAGGGACGGATACTTTTCTTTTAAAAAATTGGCTTCTTCTTCATCTGCTTCTTTTTCACCGTACAATACTTCTACATCAAAATCTGATTGAATGGCATGCGCTAATGGCACAGTATCTAATGCCTGTCCTCCAATAACCAATCGGTTGATGATAATGAGTATGCGGGGTTTCAATAGAATAATTTACGTATGTATGATTTGGTGATAAAAAGATTCAATATTTCTTTGCATAATATCTTCTGTAAAAAATTGATGATACCTATTTAATGCTGCTTCACCCATTGTTTTTCTTAATGAGTCATCATTGGACAATTTGATGATGGCATCTGCTAAAGCAACTGGATTTTTGGTTGGCACATTAAATCCGGTTACCCCATCTTGATTTACCCAGCCCACACCGGAACCTGCAATTGATGTAGCCACAACAGGCTTACCAAATGAAAGTGCTTCAATAATAACAACACCAAACGCCTCTGATTTTTCGCAGGAGGGCAAACAAAAAATATCAGCGGCTTCAAAATAGTTTTGTAATTCATCATCCGGAATATTTCCGATTAAAATCACTTTATCTGCAAGTTTGTTTTGCTGGATGAATAACTCATATTCTTGAAACAAAGGGCCATCTCCACCAATAATGACTATAATATCATCTGGTAAGAAATTGGCCGCAGATATCAAATAATTAAATCCTTTATATCCAACAAACCTACCAAGACTAAAAACTATTTTTTTATGTACAAATTGTTGTTGTATTGATCTATGATCTTTTAAAATATTTTGTTTTTTTGAAATAGTAGTACCAAGTGGAATACAATGGGTTTTCTGTGCATATTTTTTTAGTGGCTCAGACTCATCAATATAGGTTTGAGAAGTACCAATTATAGCTGATGCTTTTTGAAGTGCTGCAGTTTCAAAAGGCTTGATAAACCAATATAATATTCCTTTATTTAATATATCGCTATGCCAATGAATAATAATTTTTGCGGATGGCTTTACAAAGTATAAAGCTATCAATGCGAAGGGGTTTGGCGTATGAATATGAATAATATCAAACTGCGTGTGCAATTGAAAAAATTTTCTAAAAAATCCAAAAGAGAATGGTGCGGAAAAAAAACTAAATAAAATACCGCAGCGGATGATAGTTGATTGTTTGTATGTATCTGTTTTTGTTGATGCATTTGTATTGAAGCAAAGCAAATCCATACTAAACTTTGTATGATCCAAATGATCAATCAATGATTTTGACACCGATTCAATACCTCCTCTTTCAGGATAAAAAAACTTACCTACTTGTAAAATCCTGATCATTGTAGTAATTTTTTTACAGCGTCACTATATGCAGACCAGCTATACTTATATTGGTGTGTTAAATGGATAGCAGCTTTGCTGATGGCATCATAGGTTTGCGGATTATTGGCTACATCAATCATTTTTTGAAAATCATGGATATCATTAAATACAAAAGCATTTTTCTTATTGCAAATATCATCAAGCATGGCTTCATCTTTTGGAGAAATAAAACATACTGCACCCATTGCCATTGCATTTAATACTTTAATTCTAACCCCAGCACCTATATAAGTAGGCGAAAGGAAAAATTGCTTTTCAGCAATGGCAGATACAATATCATCAACAAATCCCATTACAAAAATATGATGCTCCTTCAAATTAATATGTAGTAGGTTTTTTATGGCCAATTCATCATTGCCGGTTATGTACAATTTGTATCGTGTATTTGCCTGTACAAGTGGCATCCAAATTTCGTATATAAATGTTTTAAGATTTATAGCATTCTGGATGGTACTCACACTACCCGTAAAAATAAAAGATCCAGGCTCATACTGTCTTTCATTGGCACCTTTTGTTATCGATATTTGTTCATAACTATCATAAATAATTGTTGTATTTGTACCATGATAATATTGGCGAGCAATGGCTTTGTCTGCATCAGAAATAAATACGACTGTATCGAATTTATTCCACGCAGTGGTTTCATACTTCCTTGTTTTATGATACTGCCATTTGGCCAGTATTTTTTTTATCCTACCGGAAAGGAAAGGGATGATTTGCTCCACCAATGAAAACTCAATATTGTGTTCTCTCAAGTGTATTTTAATTGCGTTTGCTTGCTTTAATTGCAATGCATATTCAGCCATGTGTGCATGATTAATCCACACATGAGTAATTTTTTCATTTGAGATTAATGTTTGAAGATAGGTTAAAAAAGTAGGAGAAAAATATTTCTGAAATTTAAAAGGTACGGTCGAAAAAATATTTTTCACCAAGCCTACGGCAGTATCTTTAGTATTCAAAATAAAAGGATGCAAATGAATACCCAAAGCTATGAAATGACCAGTGCAAGATGCATCGGGCAGCACATCAGTCGTAAAAGCATAGTGCACAGTGCACCATTTTGCATACTCAACCAGGGGAAAATAAATGCCAATTTTGCCTCCATCTTTTGGGGGAAAACAATTTTGAGGTGCTATTACTAATAGTTTCAATGTTGAGTTGTAAATATTAAGGTATTCGATTTTGCCAACTTTTCTGCAAGCACGAAAATCATTAAATAAATATAAGCAGTTTCTCCAGCCACACTCAATAACAATTCAAGAAAAATAAAACAAGCCGCAAAACTTAGCATAATTTTTACAGCAGGCATTTGTATTTCATGTAGTGTTTTATTAAATGATTTACCCAGATAAATTAAAAATACAATAGCACTAATGCCATTAAAAACCATTTCAGAAGGAATGCCTGCTTTTGGAGAAAGATTGACTCCTGTATCTACCATTTCAGTCAATTCATTGGTGAGCAAAGGAATGCCTGTAAGGTCCACCAAAAAATCGTTGATAGGAAAAAGCAATTTTGGATAATAGACCATATAAGTGCCATATCCTTCCCCTAAGGGGTACATAAAAAAACTTTGCATAGCAGCTATCCATGTTGTACTTCTTGAACTGATGCTATTAAAACTTTCCAAATCTGTAGCCAACTGAGGCACTACAACCAATAGGAAAAATGCAATAACTGGAATGATAATTATGGCTGCATATAAAAACATTTTTGGCGTAAACCTTTTGCGGATAGACCATAGTACGGCAATGGGTAAAAATGCAAATGAAGCTTTTGAACCTACTAGCATAAATGTGGCAAGTGCTATAGCAATTAAGATAACTGTAACGAATGTTGATTTTTGCAGATAAACCCTCAAAGCCATCAACAATGCAAATACAATGATAAAGAATGCCGCAGCTGTGGATGGCTCTGAAGCAATGAGTGGAATGCGATCAATTTCCCCAGTGAATGTGGCATTGATAATGGGTATTCGAACAAAGAAAAAATATTGCACCAAGCCATATAAAAACATAACAAGAAACCAGAATAATAAAACATAATAAATATACCTCAATGATATTCTTGCGGCCAGCACATATAAAGTATATGCAGTCAAAAAGAATACAATGTTATACGATGCTGTTTTAATCAATTTTAGGGGCATCCACTCATCATACACATACATGTTGGTATCAGTAACAAATAAAATAGTAATACCAAACATAATTAAGGCAGTACCAATAGTTACTAATACATACAACAGAAAGTATTTTGGTATAATATGCAGTATAAATTTATTTTCAATGATGATGACAGCAATAAATAAAATAGGAACAATAAAAACAACCGGGCTGCGTGCAATGGAGCCAATGTATTCCTGTAGAAAAAAATCCTGAAATAGTATTGCTGAAAACAATACAAAAAAGAAAACCCTGTATAGAATATATACTGCTCTCATTTTTTAAAAAATCCTTTTAATATTGATTCACGCATCTTTCTATTTACTGCAATGTGCAAGCAGATCATTATGATAAACTCCGTGATGATAAAATGTATAGCAGTACCAGATCGATTAAATGTGGATGAAAGTATTACATTAAGTATGATACCACAAACTGAGCATGCGGATAGTACAATGGATACTGCGGTATTGTAACCAAACGATAACAATGCCTGATATGCCGGTATATTCAATGCAATAAAAAATACAGCAGGCAGCATGATGCGTACTAAATCAGAAACTTCCTCAGCATGCTCTGCTTGAAAATAGCTACTAATTAATGGACTTGCCATAAAACTTAACACAGCAAAAACAGCAAACAATATAAGAAAAGGTAAATATGTTTTTTTTAGGAATGAAAAAAAATCTGCTTTCCCTTCAATTGCTTTTCTGCATCCAGCAGGATAGATGACTTGTGAAAATAATGGCAATGGTTGTCTAATGATTTGAATAATTTTTTCTGCCACTCCAAATAAAGCCACTGATTCATAACTTGCAAATAAGCCAAGGATAGCCGAACTGCAGAAGGTATAAATATTGACTGAAAACCCTGCAATAAAAAAAGAAAATCCATTCTTAATATAACTAATCACATCATGACTATTGCATCCGGAAAAATTGATATTGTATTTTTTTATTAAATAGTAAATACTTGCAAAAGCACAGAGCATGCCATTCAGACCCCATAAAATATTGACACTTATATAGTCGTTCGGTTGTTGTATTAAAAAAAATACAACAGCTATATAAGAAATTTTTATACCACCGTTGATGATGGCTAATGGACGCAAATTTTCCATGCCCTGAAATATCCAAGTTGGCACAAATGATTGACCAAGCACAATGCAAAATGAGCTAATAAAAAGCATTTTGTCATCTGCAAATTTTGGTATCATCAAGCAGCATAACAAAAGCAAAAAAGAAATACATACCAATACGCTACGCGTAATGATTGAAATGCTGAAAATTTTATTGATCTGTTTTGGATCTTCCCTATAAACTGCTACTTCTTTTGTAAGATAAAGATTAAAGCCATAATCAGAAAGCATTACAAAAAAAGCCATAACAGATGCGGCAAAAGTTACTTTACCAAAATTGGTGAGTCCCAGTGTTTTCAGGAGGTATGGCGTAATAATAAGGGGTATCAACAAGTTTACAGCTTGCAATACTCCCAATGAAAAGAAGTTTTTAAAAATGATATTTCCTTTTAATATTTTAAACATTAAGTAATAGCTGGCTCGTTTAAAATGGTAATTGGATGATTCGAAATTTCATCCCAAAATCCTTTGCATTGTTTTTGGATGATAAATAAATTTCCTTTCAGTATAGCCATTGGAAATACAAAAAATAACCTAGTAAATAATAGCACTGCCATAGCAGTAAAAAAGGTAAAGTATTTATTATGTTTTTTTAATGTTCTTACACGGCCACGCATCATCCAATAAGTGGCAAAAGGTGATATTTCTCCCTGGCTACTTGAGCCAATTTTATGTTTCAATATTGCATCCGGCACCAGTTGCAATTCATAGCCTTGCTCATGTACATGTAGTGAGTAATCTAAATCTTCATAATACATAAAATAAGCTTCATCTAATAACCCTGTTACTTTTCTAAGTTTATCAATTTGTATCAGCCAAGCGCATCCTGTCAAAAAATTGATGGGCTTTTGAGGCATAGAAATATTTGCTTGCCCTTTGTGATATGCTTTTAGCAATCCCAATGACTTGTAAAACCAACCACCGGCAGACCATATTTTATTTTCATCAAAATAGTAAATCAAAGGTGCTGTAATGCCGATACGGTTAGGATTTTTTTGCGCAGCGTCTAATAATTTTTCTATGCATCCTTTTTCGATGCATGTATCATTATTTACCACAAATACATAATCTTCTTTTGAAAAATTTGTATTATTAATTATTTGTGATAAGGCAATATTATTTGCCGCAGCAAAGCCCCTATTGGCACAAATAATATGTATAAAATCAGCAGCTCGAAATCTTGCTACATTAATACTATTTTCTGAAGAAAAATATACTTTTTTGCCTGCATCAGCTTCTTGTGCAAGCATGCCCTGTACTGCTTTTGATGATGCAGGGTCAGAGGAGTTATCAATTACTATACAAGAAAATGAAATGCTAATATCAGACTGTAGAGATGCTAAAAACAGTGTAGTATCAGCTGCATTATTATAATTTACTGTTATGATATAAACATGAGGCTGCATGTGTTAAGGCTTCTTTTTATTGAGGGCCTGTTGATCCTTAAAGTAAAATTTTAAGGTATAATAAAATAATGAGCAAATCCCAAATATGAAAGCCACAATAATACCACCTATCAATCTTCCCAATTTCATATTCAACAATGGCGCTTTTGGAGCATCTATGATTTGAATAAGTGGCGTTTCACGCAATAAATTAAATTTTGCTAACTCAAGGTTCTTAAGCAATTCTCCATAAGCCGTACCCAGTACTGTGGCATCTGTTTGCTTCTGTTGCACCCCAACAATTGGCAACTGAAAAGCAGGATTTAGATTTGCATCTGCAAGTCTTGCCCTACCAGATAAAGCCAACACATAAGCATTATAAATAGAATCTGTTCTATCCTGCAATACTTCAACAGTTTGCTTTGCTTTTTTTGTTTTTGTTTCTGTATAAAACTGTGTAACCTGCTCTATAATTGCTTTACAAAGTAGTATGGAAAGGGTTTCATTTTTTGTGGTACAGCTAACTGTAAACAAATCTAATTTTTTGTCCGGCTTTTGTGTGTAGATTACAGATTTAGAAATTTGATCAATAACTAAAAGCAAAATACTATCCTGCAATCTGGAGTAAGTAGCGGGGTTTTGGCTTTCCTTATATACTACAGATTTCAAGGTTTTACTCTTATCCATACCTTCTCTCATTTTTGAAATTTTGAGATAGACATTTAGTAAGGATTGATCTTTATTTTCAAAATTCACTTTAGTAAAAAGAGCGCTTTCAATAACTCTCCTACTATGCATAATACTCAATAGATTTTCTCCGGAAAAAATATTATCAGAGCCTCCAATATTAAAACCAAATTGTGAAGCTATACCGGCTAGGCCTAAAGCACTGCCCGTTTGATCTTCTTCAATAGAAAAACTAGTTGTGGCTTCATACTTGTCTGCTGATAGCCATGCATAAGTAATACCAATGAGTCCACCAATAAAAGCAATAGATCCTATGATAAGCCATTTTGAAAAAAGATATTTGATAAATGACTGAATGCGCTGACCCAAATCGCTAAATCCAATTTCTTCTGTATTTTCCTGATTTGTTTGCATGCAATAAAGAATTAATTTAGGTTAAAACGATAAGCGAGGATAGCAGGTGCTTATCTAAATTAGCATATAAAAGCTTGAATTTATGGTAAAGAATTTAAAATAGCAATAACCACAGAAATCAATGCAGCTACAGAAGAAGTAATGCCAATAACTTCTACAGTGCTTATTTTATTGGGTCTTTGCTGTACTTCTGGTACAAATATTTCATCCCCTGCTTTTATATCTGGATAGGATTTAAACATTAGGAAACCATGTGCCCTTTTGGCACTTCCATTTGCCCCAAGTACAAAAGCTTTTCGTCGCACAGCTCTATTTGTAAAGCCTCCGGCTTTGTCTACATAGTATTTCATATTGTGGCCTTCCTCATATGCAAACTGGGTAGGAAAGAGTACCTCCCCCCTCACTTTTACAGCTTGATTTCTTTTAGGAACTGTAATGATATCACCATCTTCCATAATCATATCACTTGAAATATTAGGAGATTGCATGATCTCTTGTAAATTTATACCAATCAAATCGTATGGCCTTAGTGCTTCTTGCTTTAATGTATCCACTGAGCCTTTGGCCACTGTATCTTCTCTGATGTTTGCCAATTTGCTAACACTATATAATTTCAAGGCTGCTTGATCATCAATTCTGTTACTTCTTTTTAAAGAGGCAGAAGAAGCATCCGCAGTTGCTTTAAAACCACCCGCTCTTTTTATGATGCTACTCAATTTTTCATCTACTGAGTTGAGCACATAAGGACCAGGATACATTACTTCACCATTTACAAAAACAACACGTTGATTAAAATATCCAGGATTGTTTCGAATGATGACCATATCAAAAGGACGGAGAAAATAATTGGCACCTTTTACGGTCAAATCCCTTTCTGCTTCCACTTCAAATATATCGGCAATCTTGGTACTCAAACTATCTGTTTTGCCATTGGTAATTCTTCTGGCTACTTCAATTCTTTTTGGTGTGGCAGCTTCTGTAAAACCACCCGATTGAAAAATCAAATCTTTCAAACTGATACTATCCTGAAACTCATACAGACCGGGCTTTCGCACTTCACCTATAATATTAACTTCGTATTTGCTACGCAGGTCAAATATGGAAACAATACTGATACTATCTTCTCTTTTAAGGAATACATCTGGTGCGGAGCCATCCAGGATTCCTGCTACATCAAATGAAAGAGATTGGGGCTGAAAATCATCCTTCAATCGGGAAATGCTACCCCTTATTTTATACGCATCCTCTCTTAGGCCATCAGCTTTTGATATGAGTTGTTTCAGTGTCATATTCGGTGTCAGTTCGTATTCTCCTGGCCTCATTACAGCACCTCTTATTTCTACTCTATTTGAATATCTGTTGAGTACTTTACCCACTTGCACAGCATCGCCGGTTTGCATCAAAAATCTACCGTATTCATTTTGATTTACGGTGCTTACTTCCTTTTGAATACTTCCAATTCTATACACGGTTATTGATCCCCTATAAGCAGAATCAGAAAAACCACCTGCATAATTGAGTACCTGTTGCATATTATCCCCGGGTTGTATTTCAAATATGCCTGAGCGTTTTACTTCACCATCTAAGGTTATACGATTATTGTAATAGGGTATCCTAATCACATCCTGATCCATCAATCTTACATTATCTGCAAGGCTGCCCCTCAGTAAGAAATTGTATAAATCTATCACTCGAAGCACTTTATTATTTCTTATGAGTTCTATATTTCTAAAGCTACCTTTAAAATTTGGGCCTCCACATAGGTATAGCGCATTGAATGCAGTGGATAATGATGAAATGGTATAAGAACCTGGCTTTTTTGACTGTCCAATAATAGTTACTCTTATACTCCGGATATTGCCCAAGCTTACTTGCACCCTTGTAGCACCGGTGGCAATTGCTTTATAAATAGTAGTTGCTAATTTACTCCTTATTCGGCCAGCCGCTTCATCTACTGTAAGGCCGCTTACAAATATTGGCCCTGCATTTGGAATATATACATTCCCTTCGGGATTGATTTTAAGTTTATAGTTTTCTTCTGAGTAACCAAATACATCCACATTTAATTCGTCATCAGGACCCAATACGTAATTTGATGGAGTAGCAATTCTCAAATTGGGCTCGAAACTCAGGCTACTACTTCGAAAAAATTCGGAACCAAACACACGGGTATCAATCAACTCATCGGCAAATGGCACTAAGCTGTTGTCCGTTTTTCTGGCAGTAGAATTCAACTCATATTGACTGGTATCGGCTATTGACTTATTGTTACCAACTTTAGGATTTCGAACAGGTACATCTGAAGCATCACCATTTACCAAAATATCTATTCTTTGTCTCAGTTTTGCTACTTCAGCCGCAGGCATACCCTTGGCAAGTGCCGCCTGGGCTGCCTGCTCAAATGGAATACCAGCTTCCTGTAGTCTATGGTAATAATATAAAATATCTTTATCGCTAATGGCATCCACATCAATTTTTGTTAAGTCCTGCTGTGATAGATCCTGTCCGAAACTGAATACAGCCGATAGAAGATAGATACTTATTAGAAGGATTTTTTTCATTCCCAGTTTTACAATTTATAGCTTAAATATTGTTTTTACTTCATGCAAAGCATTTCAACCAACACCAGATGCATTCTATTTAAAAAAAATGCCTGCCGCAATAAAAACCGGAGGCAAGATTGTACCAGAGTACTAAATGTCAATTTCTGGCAGGCAAATATAGGGAACTTGATTTTTGCGGATTACTTATTTAAACCCAATGTCCATTTAAAAAAATGGATATTCGGATATCAAAAAAACTGTTCTCCACAGCATTGAGCCATTTATAGGCTACTTATCATGTGTAACATAAGCCCATGTAAAACATTCTCAATTCCAAAACCAATACATTTGCGCCCATAATTTTTTTTTATGCAGGGCATTCAAATGGTGGACTTAAAAACCCAGTATCAAAAGATTAAAACAGAAGTTGATAAAGCTGTAATAGATGTGCTGGAAAGTAGTGCATTTATAGGGGGAAAACCAATACAGGAATTTGCCACTAACTTATCGAATTACTTGGGGGTAAAACATGTTATTCCATGTGCCAATGGAACCGATGCATTACAAATTGCGCTGATGGCACTCCAACTACAACCCGGTGATGAGGTAATAACCCCTTCATTTACTTATATAGCCACAACTGAAGTAGTGGCATTGCTTCGTCTAAAACCAGTTTTTGTAGAAGTAGATCCCAGTACTTTTTGTATGGATATCGTATCGCTAAGGCAAGCCATTACACCAAAAACAAAAGCAATAGTACCAGTACATTTATATGGCCAGTCGGCCAATATGGAAGAAATTTTATCTATTGCAAATGAGTATAAAATTCCTGTTATTGAAGACAATGCACAAGCCATTGGTTGCAATTACTATTTTAAAGATGGCACAAAAAAGAAATCGGGTACTATGGGTTTAATGGGTACTACCTCTTTTTTCCCATCCAAAAATCTTGGCGCCTATGGGGATGGGGGTGCAATATTTACCAATGATGATGCATTAGCAACGCACTTGAAGATGATTGCCAATCATGGCCAGTCAGTAAGGTATTATCACGATTTGGTGGGCTGCAACAGTAGATTGGATACTGTACAAGCTGCCGTTCTAAATATTAAATTGAAATATTTAGATGAATATATTGCTGCCCGTCAGCAAGCAGCAGCTTATTATGATATGGCGTTTGCAAATCATAACAGATTAAGTACTCCTGCTATTGCAAGATTTACTAACCATGTGTATCATCAATATACAATTACTATAAAAGGTGAAAACACACGTATATTAAGAGATGGATTAATTGAGTTTCTATCAGCAAAAAATATACCTTGTATGATTTATTATCCTGTGCCGGGGCATCGTCAAAAGATGTTTGAATACATGGGTGGTCAGGATGCTGATTTGCCAATTACAGACTGGCTTACAGATCGGGTATTTAGTCTGCCCATACATACAGAACTCCAGGTAGAGCAATTGGAGTATATTTCAAAAACTGTTTTAAATTATTTTGAACAACATCAATAAAATCTGAATATATTTATGGATAAAAAAAGAGTACTCATAACAGGTGCAGCAGGATTTTTGGGCAGTCATTTATGTGATCGTTTTATCAAGGAAGGTTATTATGTCATTGCCATGGACAACCTGATAACAGGCGATCTTCGTAATATTGAACACCTCTTTCCTCACCCAGATTTTGAATATTATCATCACGATGTAAGTAAGTTTATACATGTGCCGGGAAAGTTGGATTACATCCTACATTTTGCCAGCCCTGCCAGCCCTATAGACTATTTGAAAATACCTATTCAGACTTTAAAGGTAGGCAGCTTGGGTACACACAATTGCTTAGGCCTTGCCAAAGAAAAAGGAGCACGCATATTGATAGCCAGTACTAGCGAAGTATATGGCGATCCATTGGTGCATCCACAAAATGAAGACTATTGGGGAAATGTAAATCCGATAGGCCCACGTGGTGTTTATGATGAAGCAAAACGATTTCAGGAAGCCATCACAATGGCATACCATACTTTTCACGGAGTAGAAACAAGGATAATAAGAATCTTTAATACTTACGGTCCGAGAATGAGGCTCAATGATGGCCGTGCCTTACCTGCATTCATTGGACAAGCCTTGCGTGGAGAAGACCTAACTGTATTTGGTGATGGTAGCCAGACAAGGAGTTTTTGCTATGTTGATGATTTAATAGAAGGAATTTACAGATTATTATTGAGCAATTATGAAAAGCCTGTAAACATTGGTAATCCGGCAGAAATTTCGCTTAAAGAATTTGCTGAAGAAGTTTTAAAATTGACCAATGCATCTGTAAAAATTACATATAAACCACTACCAGCAGATGATCCAAAACAAAGAAAGCCTGATATAACAAGAGCGCAGGAATTACTGGGTTGGGAACCCAAAGTGGGCAGAGCAGAAGGTCTCAAAATAACGTATGAATATTTTAAATCATTGCCCAAAGAAGAGTTGGTAAAACAGCCGAAAGAATTTATCAGCCGCAGATAATGGTTACTGATTTATTGAATAAAAAATCAAGCCTTTGCGTGGTGGGGTTAGGTTATGTAGGCCTACCTGTGGCATTGGCCTTGGCAAAAAAAATAAAAGTAGTTGGGTTTGACCTCAACATCAAAAGGGTTGAAGCTCTAAAGATGGCTATTGACCCAAATGGTGAAACAACTGCTGATTCCTTTGATCATACTGATATCATCTTTACTTCTTCGATACAAGAAATAGCAGAATCAAGATTTTTTGTTGTATGTGTGCCCACGCCTGTAGATGAGCATCAAGTACCAAATTTATCCACGCTATTTGCAGCATGCAAGACAATTGGTGAGGTATTAAAAAAAGGAGATTATGTGGTATTTGAAAGTACTGTATATCCCGGATGTACAGAAGAAGATTGTATTCCCATTCTTGAAGCAGAAAGTGGTTTGAAAGCTGGTGTAGCTTTTAAATACGGATATAGCCCGGAAAGAATTAATCCTGGAGATAGAGCACATACCATAGCCACGGTTATAAAAGTAGTGGCAGGATGCGATGAGGAAGCTTTGGAAACAATTAGTAATGTATATGAATTGATATGTACGGCCGGTGTATATAAAGCCGCAAATATTAAAGTAGCAGAAGCAGCTAAAGTAATCGAAAACACACAGCGTGATTTGAATATTGCTTTGATGAACGAACTGTCCATCATTTTTGATCAGATGAATATATCTACTCAAGAAGTATTAGACGCTGCAAAAACAAAATGGAATTTCTTACCATTCACACCCGGGCTTGTGGGTGGTCATTGCATAGGTGTTGACCCATATTATCTTACCTACAAAGCAGCTTCCATTGGCTATCAAAGTAAAGTAATAACAGCGGGCAGGCAAATCAATGACACTATGCCGGGCTATATCACAGATAAAATTTTAAAACACCTCATTGCACAAGTGGGTGATGTACGGGAAAGCAGGGTATTGGTAATGGGTGCTACTTTTAAAGAAAACGTAAGTGATATTAGAAACAGTAAAGCAGTTAATATCATTGCGCAGCTAAAAAATTATTTTATTCAAACTGATGTAATAGATCCTTTAGCATCAGCCGATGAAATGGAAAAAGAATATGACCTGCTTTTGTCTGAAAAACCACAGGGTATGTATGATGCCATTATCATAGCAGTTGCTCATCAATCTTATATCGACATAGATCAATCATTTTTTGAAAATATAACACACCCTAATGCATTAATTGCTGATATAAAAGGTATATATGGCAATAAAATTAGCAGTAGAAAATACTGGAGTTTATGAGGAAACCTATTTGCATAGTAACGGGAAAAAATGGGCAATTGAGCCGGTGCCTTGCAGATGCAGCTGAAAGGGAATCTAATATTACTTTAATATGCTTGGATAGGTCCGTATTTGATATAACCAATGAAGCACATATCAAAACTATTTTTGAAAAATACCAACCTGATTTTTTAATTAATACAGCAGCATACACCTCTGTAGATAAGGCTGAAACAGAAATGGAGCAAGCTTTTGCCAGCAATACAGAGGCACCCGGCAAATTAGCATACTACGCTTATCAAAATAATTGTAGGTTTATTCATATTTCTACTGACTATGTATTTGATGGTTTGAGTTCAACCCCTTACAGTACTAAAAGCACACCAAGACCGATAAACTATTATGGCTTTAGTAAATGGCAGGGTGAATTATTGGCAATAGAAAATAATCCTCAGAGCATCGTTATACGTACGTCATGGGTGTATAGTGAGTATGGAAATAATTTTGTAAAAACAATGATACGGCTCATGCAAGAAAAAAAGGAATTGAATATTGTGCATGACCAAATTGGAAGCCCTACTTATGCCGGTGATTTAGCCAATGCAATTATAAAAATAGTCAAGGAACTTGTGAATAAAAGCCAACCAATTCATATAAAAGGAATATTACATTATACCAACAGCGGACAAACAAATTGGCATGCATTTGCATCTGCCATCAAAGAGTATTTTCATTACGATTGCATTTTACATCCTATACCAACAAGTTTATATCCTACACCCGCTAAGCGTCCTTTATTTTCTCTTTTAAATACGGAATTGATAGAGGCTGTTTTCGAATTAGATATACCTTTTTGGCAAGATAGTTTAAGGGTTTGTTTGGAGAAGTTGAAATAAATACATGAATATGTATTTCCTTTGATGGTGAAGCAAAATATAAATTATTATGATGTATCAATATTTATTTAAACTGGCCTTTTTAACTGCTATATCTATGAGCATTGCCACGCTTGTATCAGCTCAAGACAAAGCTGAACAAAAGATTCGTAAAATATTGAATACACAAAATCAAAGCTGGAATAATGGGGACATTGATCACTTTATGAAAGGATATTGGGAGAATGACAGCCTAATATTTATAGGCAAGAATGGAACTACTTATGGCTGGAATGCAACACTAAAAAATTACAAAAAAAATTATCCGGATACCTTGTCTATGGGCAAGCTTAGTTTTGATATTATTAAAGTAGAAAAGATATCCAAAAGTTATTACAATGTTGTTGGTAGATGGTACCTTACAAGGAGCATAGGAAACTTAGCAGGCTCCTTTACTTTGCTTTTCAAAAAGATAAATGGAACTTGGGTGATTGTGCAAGATCATAGCAGTTAATACAAAATTTCAAAAAAGATGGCCATCTTTATACATGCGCTGAAAAAGTAAAAAGATATACATCTCTGCAAGGATTGGGGAAGCGGAAATATTTACTTATTTTTTTTGGCTAAATGTTCCTTATTCAGTTCAATTAATAAATCTTTAGTGATGTCTTTCAATGTGTCTTTATAATATACAACATCGTCTGAGCTGCCAGTAGCAAATACATATACATATCCTTTTTTGAAACTATATGCTTTTAGAAAATCTTGAATTCGGGTTTTTACATCCATCATTTTCTCTATTGTTTCATTTTGCAATTCTTGGCCAAGCTGTTCCTGTTGCTGTCTAAAATTTCCTTCCATACGCATTAAGTCTTCTTGCATTTGACTTTGCTCTGTTTGAGAAAGAGAAGGTCCACGTTTATTGAAATCATTTATTTTGGAGGTATAGTCATTTCTCATTTTCTCCAACTTTTGTTCCATACTATTGTTTCTACCTTGAAGATATGATTTGACCTCTTTGAAATAAGCATAATTGTTTTGAACACTGTCTATTTCAAAATAAACAAATTGGCTACCCGCAGCTTTTACCTTGGCATCATCTAATTTCTTTTGGTTTTCTAAATCAGTTTCATGAGAAAAATGTAGATAAAATAATATGCCGCAGGCAATGATTAAAACGATATTAGAAATGAATAGAAATTGCTTCATTGAGCTGAAATTAAAGGGCTGCAAGATAGCCGCTGATGTTGGAAATAGATGTTAAATGTTTGAAATACTAAGCAAATTTTTATTATCGAAAAATGCTGATTGTGCTGAAGCCTAATCGCTTTTTTACATAGCTACCTAAGTAATTTCAAACAAAACTGAACAAATATCCGTCAAACCCATACTGGCAGGCAGTTTTAGAAGCTGGAAGCATTTTTTTAATACCTTCAAATTTTAGAACTGTAAAAAAGGTGGTGATTCTTTTTTACCGTTGTAGTTGTGCTTGTTGTATTTTCTCTGTAAACTTATTTTTATCCTTCAAAAAACTTGTGCATAAAAAATATTTTCTTGCTTATAAACCGCCGAACCGATACCGATGGCTATCGGTAGAGGCGAAGACTGCAAAGACAAAACCGCTACATTTTTTGCAGCGGCTGATGAGTTTGTGTTATGTTGTTCATTCTTTTACACATCGTCCAGTACCAAGGTTGTAAAGAAATTTCTATTGAGTTGATGGCGGTGTGGTTAGCGTGGTATTTTGATAATTATTCTTAATCTCTATAAAATTTATTTTATTCTTGTTTTCAAAATCTGAAAATGTAAATCTAATCGCAAACTCATTCTCTTTCTTCCCAATACAGAAAGAGTAGGTATAATCAGTAAATGGAATATCCCTATGTGATACCTTAATTGTACTATCAGTAATATTACTACATTCTGCAAATTTGTTTTTTAAGAAGCTCATTTGATAGAACAAATGTTGCTTATCCTGTACATCAAAATATGCAGATGTATCAATGATTGAATATAATCTATTTGTATCGTTAGATTTTACGGCAGTAATAAAGTCAGTAATAGTTTCCTTCCTTTCATCGGTTTGAGCTATAGTATTACAACTGTATAAAATTGTAATTACCATAAAAGAAACAAATATCGCTTTTATCATTTTTTAGGCGTTGTAAATTGGTTTATGGTGTCGTATTCTGTACCACCTCCATTTGCTTTATATTTCTGCAATGTTCCTTGTACGGCTGATATGGTTTCTGCTCTTATCTCAATTCCTTGCTGCTGCATCATTTGCAGACCCGTATAAGCAACCTTTAAAGAATTACCATAAATATTTCTACGGATTGTACTATAATCAGCCCAAACGCTTCTGTGGTCATTAACAAATCCATCTTTTAAGCCATCAGCAAAACTTGTATTTAATGAGCCGTCTGTAAGGAAATTAATTAGTCCTGTACGTCCTGAAGCATTAAACAATGATTTATCACCAATAAGATTATTTGCCCTATAAGCTTCATCTATATTAGTTGCATTATAAAATCCTTTTCTTAGTTCTTATTCATTTCCTAAAGCACTCCATATTTTCTTATTAAACTGACTTGCTATAATCCTGCACCCCCTTCGCCTAAAGCACCTGCGGCAGCATTTGCAGCATTATTTCTTGCTGAATTAACTGCACCTCCTCCCATTCCACTTGTAGATGCAGTTGGCTCTGGGTCTTGTCCTCCGTCTGCCATTCCATAAAATTTTGGGCCTTTTTGATAGTACTTACCTGACTGATAAACAATTGCCCCATCTTTATCTGTATCCCAATCTCTACCCCAAGCTGTTAATGTCCCACCTGAAACATATTTAAAACTATTTGTTTTAGAATCTTGTAATGCTGAAGGTATATTGGCATAAACTGTATTTACAACAACATTTTATGTCGTAGCAGTTGTTTGTTTTCCATTCCTTGAGGTTATTGTTGAAATTGTAGTGGAATACTCTAATTGATACATTGATTTATGATAGGGAAGATATTCTAAACCATCAATGTCTATTCCATCAATTGGTCTGTTAGAAGCATATTGAAATGACTATAACATAGGATATTTTCTTGTAAGTAAGTCAACGGATAAAAATTTTCCCAATCTTGATTCGTAAATTCTCATACCATAATCAATCTGATTACCTTTCCCTTTTACTTCATTATCATTTTCCTTTCCGTTGAATCCATAGCTGTAGTTGTTTTTATTTCTGCAAACATTGCTTCTTTTGAGCGAATCGTAAGCACATATGGTTTTACTAAAATGACTGACCTGTAGCAGTTAAAACTAAATTTCCCTGTTGCAAACGAATTGTATCACCAAGTTTTGCTTTATATGTATTTTCTCCGATAGTTATAACAAAATCAGTTGTAGAAACAAGTTTGCCAAATACGATATGCATATTTTTATCCGGCATACTATCTTAAGCAGGTTCAAAATATGCTTTAAAAGGAGAACGATTATATTGATCCACATCCCTTATACTGCCTTCTGTACGATAAACCTTTGTAAGATCCATTTTATCAACTACCCTATTGAGTAAATCTCTTGTTTGCAAAATATATAGTTCGTTATAAATATTATTTTGTACATCAACCAATCCACTAAAATCCATAACTTGTGATGATGAAAGAAAACCGGATGTAACACCTTTCGAACCCTCCGGCTCTTGAATGAATAGCTTGGAATGAATTTTATACATAGGATTTGAATACCTAGTATAAATTGCTCCAAGTAAAATGCAAAGTATTAGACTCAATAAATAATATTTCCAAAAATATAAAAATTTGAAAATTAATTTTTTAAGTCAAAAACATCATCCTGAATGAGACTGTTCTTACTGTCACTCATCACAATTTTTATTTATCAATATTTACTTAAATAGAATACGGCTTACAACTATAAGAAGTATGGATAAGCCAGCACTATACAATGCAATTTCTCTGTTTCTGTAGGCATCAGTTGTTGCCACTTTTGAATCCGTAGGCTCCACATATATTACGTCATTGGGTTCTAAATAAAAATATGGGGAAGTAATGACATATTTTGAATTTAAATCAAGCCTAATCAATTTTTTATAAGTAAGACTATCCCTTATCAATAACACATTTTCTCTTCGCCCATATATGGTCATATCACCTGCAAGTCCTAAAGCATCAAATACATTCACTTTCTCGTTTGGTATGATGTAGGAAGATGGACGTGCTACTTCACCCAAAACTGTAATTTTATAGTTTGCAAAGCGCACATTGATGACAGGCTCATTAAAATATTTATCAACCTGTTTGCGTATTTCTTCCTTTGCATCTTCGGTCGAAAGGCCTGCTATTTTTACTCTTCCAACAAATGGCAGCTCTACTCTACCTTCTCTATCCACCAAATATCCATTTGATGCCTGCCCTGTTGTTGCACTTCCTAATACTGGCACATTACCGCCAATTCCTGTGCTGCTTGTACCACTATTAAGTAATGATGTTACTTCGTTATCAATGGTTTGTATCGTTATTGTTAGTACATCATCGGGTTTTATGAGCGGACTTTTAAAAGCATGAGTTTGTATTGCCTCCGGCAATGAGCTATCAGAAAAATCTTTAAAATAAGCAATACGCTCATAATGTTTACAAGAGCTTATTAATATCGAGATGGACAAAATGAATATTGAAACTTTAGATTCATATAGTTGCAAAAAAAAACTCCTCATGGTCAGATACTAATTTTGAATTGTGCAAATTTCGTGTTTTCTAATTTTTTTCCCATAAAATTTACAGTCATTTACTTACAGGCTCCCATTCAAAGATGTTACTTTTAGGAATTTTCAAAAATTGCTCAATAAAAATTTCAGGCGGACAGGTAAGTTTTCTGGTGGGAATGTGAAGCCAAGCACCATCTACCGTAAGCGTTGCACAATGAATATCATTATTCTTTTTTATTTGATGCTGAATGCTCCATCTGCTCAGATCAGGCCTACATGTCAATAGTTTTACATCTATGGATACCGAATCACCAAAATGTATTTCTTTTCTAAATATACATTCTTCCCTAAACAATATAGGCCCAAACTGCTCTTTGGCAAATACCTGTGCTGTAAGGCCATGTTCATTCAAAAAACACAACCTGGTATATGCACCCCAATCATAGTAAACGGAATGTCTCAAATGCATATTTGCATCAATATCTGACCATCTGATCTCAGGACTTTTATAATAATTTTCCATAAATAATTATTTTGAATGCTTTTTTCGCTTGTCTGCTTGCCACTTCAAATGATGGATACTCACGTTGAGTTCATAACCAATCAGCAGCATCAGGGCATTATAAAACATAAGTAACATAACCAGCAGTAATGCACCAACGGAACCATAAACTTTATTGTAGGTAGCGAAGCTTTGAGCCCAAATTGAAAATAGCCATGTAGCCAGCATAATGAGAACAGTAGCTAATATAGCACCCGGGGAAATCAATTTCCATCTCTTATGTACAGATGGAGCGTATTTATAGATTAAGGCTATAGAAAAAAGAAACAAACTTACTGTAAGCAAAAATCGAATAACCCCTAACCAAAAGATGGTAGTGGTTCTCCTTATTTCAAATGAAAGTAATAGTTTTTTGAAAAGCTCTCCCTGACCAATGGTGAGTATAATGGTACCAACCAAAAGTAAAAGCAATACCATTGTAAGCCTGATAGCCCTCCAGCGATAAATAAAAAAATTGCCTTTTCTTTTTTCGGGTAATGATTTATCAAAAGCTCTGATGATGCCTGCCATTGCATTCGATGAATAATAAAGTGCGAGTATAAAGCCTAAAGAGAGTAAACCGTTTTTAGGAATATTCAATAGTTCATTGAGGTTTGTAACAATAAGTTCTCTTGATTCAGGATTGGGCATTGCTTCACTAATCAATCTATTCAATTCATTAAAGATACGCTCAGAGAAGGGAAAATACGGTAGGAGAGTAAATAAAAAAATGGCAGACGCAGGTATTGCCATTATAAAATTGAATGCTATGGAAGATGCCCTATCACGAAGCCCAACAGTGTTGATCTGGCCTACAATAAAATGAACCACATCATAAATTGGTAGTCCTGCAAAACCAGGAATACTCCATGCCTTACTTTTTTTCAATAGGAACTTTATCCATTTTGCTTCTACTATTTTTTGCACAACCCTATTCAAAATTATTTATTGCTTTTGCTGCTGTTTACGAAGAAGAAAAGCATTTAAGCTATCTTGATATTCTTTTGCATATTGACTATGCTCTGCAAAAGTAACACTGAAATGATGATAGCCACTAAAATCACTTTTTGCAACAAAAAATATATAGTCTGTTTTTGGAGCATTCAGCACAGCATCTATGGTTACTATTTGAGGAGTACAAATAGGACCAGGAGGAAGCCCTATATTTTTATAAGTGTTGTACGGAGACTCCACCGACAGGTGTTTGTATAAAATTCTTTTAAGGCTAAAGTCCTTTAAAGCAAACTTGATGGTGGGGTCTGCCCCAAGTGGCATATTACTGTTTACCCTATTCATATACACGCTTGCCACATTTCCTTTCTCATCATTTTTATTTGTTTCTTCTTCTACAATAGAACCAATGGTGTATATCTGTGCTGATGTGAAACCCAATGCAGTAGCCTTTTCAAGTCTATTATTCTTTGACCAAAACTTTTTTTGTTCTGAACAAAGTCTGGAATATATGGTACCGGCCGTTGCTGTCCAACTCAATTCATAGGTATTAGGAATGATTGCTATCATCCAGGTATCTGTTGAAAAACCTGCTGCGGCAAGACTATCAGCATTTGTAAGAAATTCATACATGGTGGCACTATCTATCATGAAATTTTTGGCCACTAATTTGGAAAAATCTTCGGGTGTTCTCAGTTTATTGATAATTAACTTAACGGAAGATTGTTGATTTCGTCTAAATAAAATCACGATATCATATAAATTCATTCCTTTTTTTATTTCGAAGCGTCCAGCAGACACTCTATCCCAACTATGAGTGATGTCCATCATCCATAACCATAATCCAGTTCTCTTTATTAATGTTGAAGTATCTATTTGTTGCGAAATGGTTTTTCTGGGATCTGCTCCTGGCTTCACATAGATGTATTGCTTTTCTTTTTCAAAATTGGTAGCAGTACTTAATAATAAATATAGACCACAAAAAATGGCAACGAGAACAATGATACCTGCGGGTAAAAAAAATTTGCGCATAACAAAAAATAAAAACCGCCAAAAGGCGGTTGTAAAAAATGTGGAGAATACCGGAGTCGAACCGGTGACCTCTTGCATGCCATGCAAGCGCTCTAGCCAGCTGAGCTAATTCCCCGTAAAGAACTTTTATAAGAAGAGGGCAAAAATAGGCACGCAGTTTAATTCACCAAAAATATCATACTACGACAATCATTCTTGACCCATCAAAACCATTTCTTCTTCATAAAATAAGCAGCAATAATAACTGATACAACTAAACTCAGCACGATAGGAATATAAAATGCATGGGCCGTATTTGCAAATGGGATTTCTACATTCATACCATAAATACTGGCTACTAATGCAGGCAATGATAAAATAATTGTAATGGAAGTAAGACGCTTTAATATATTATTCAAATTATTACTAATAATGCTGGCAAAAGCATCCAATGTACTACTTAGTATTGTGGTATAAATATTAGCCATTTCGAGTGCCTGACTTGTATCTACAATTAAGTCATTTAAAAATTCTCTTTCATCTTCATTCAACGCCAGAAAATTGGTACGCTCCAATTTCATCATCAGCAATTCATTGCTCCGCAGTGCAGTTACGAAATATACTAAACTTTTTTGAATACGCATTAAATGCAATAGCTCTTCATTCCTATTGCTATTATATAATTCCTGCTCATACATATTTCTTCGATGGTTTATTTCTTTTAGAAATTCCATGAAGTTGGTAACTACTTTTTCAAAAATTTTGAGTACCATCATACTCTTTTTATCTGGTTGTCTTTTTTCAAAACTGTTCAAAAATTTATTGATGGCTGCATTATCAAAAGAATTGACAGTAATGATATGGTGATGGGTTAGAATAACACAAATTGGTATGGTAATATAATAGGCATCACTATCATTGAATGAATTGTTTTCAGCAGGTGTTTTTAATACAAGAAATTTCACATTATCTTCTTCCTCAAATCGTGGCCTTTCGTCTATGTCCAAAGAATCCCTTAAAAATTCTATCGGAATATTCATTTGTTTTGAAAGTTCCTGAAATTCCTCCTCTTTAAATGGTGGTAATAGGTTTACCCACGTACCCTGCTCAAGATTGTCAATACTAACAGTTTGCCCAGATATGTTTTTGAAGTATTGGATCATGGGAAATAATGAAAAATGATTTTAAACAGTGCGAATGTATGCGTTAAAACAAGATTTTGCAATCGACCTTGGAATGTAAAGTTAAAAGATAATGTAGGTGCCTGTTTGATTTTAATTTTTGACAGATAAAATAGGACACTATTTGAATTTTTCTTTCCTGATGATGTATGGAGCGTTTCGGTTTTGTATTAAATGCAAACTGGATCATCTAAATCAAAGTATAAATAAAATCGTAATTATTTCTTTGAACCGTATTCTGCAATAGTGCCTAAAATTTACTTTCGGCGTCATGAAAAAAACAACTTTTCGACTTATGCTCCCATGCCCAAACCAATGATTTTAAAGATATAATTTGGCTGCTATTATTCAAAAAATATTCTTACACGTTCATAGTTTAATTGGCGACTAGTAAAGGCTTCAGATTGTTGTGCGGCATAGCTCTTTAGACCAAAAAGACCTGCAATGTTTCCATTTTTTACTGCCAGTTCCAGGTATCCGGCGCTATTAAACCATGCTACCTTTTCGCTTTGCTTTACTGCGGAATAATTAGAAACAATTTCTTCTATATGTGTATCTGTTCTACTGGGCAATACTATTTTAAAAGACCTGCTTTTTCTATATTCTTCAAACTCCTGTTTGGTGATATTTATTACTACATTTTCAAATCGATCCACATAAATGATTTGGCAATCAATCCAATCCTGACCTGCCGTAAATCGTGGAGGATATTTTTCAACAAAAGTAGCTGTAGCTGTGGCTATGCTTGATAGTTGATTGGTTTCAATGAATTGCTTACACCATGATATGATTTGAGCTGTATAATGCAAAATGCCCATACTCAATGCCTTTGGTATCGGAATAGCATAAACATTTAATGGGCGCTCTCCGACTATCATGGTGAGTATGCCATTGTCCGGGCAAATAATGAATTGACGTTTATATTCTGCAATTAATAGATGTGATAATGGCTCTTCAAACAATTGAATCAAAACAATATGAATGGTATTATCAGGATAGTGGCTAAAAGCCCCATTGCAGATATAAGCAGCTTGCAAATAATTATCTGGGCTAAGGTTATGAGTGATATCTGCTATCTGTACATCTGGCAATGCCTGTAGCATCTGCCCTTTTATGGCACCTACAATAAAGTCGTTTGTTCCAATATCTGTTGTTAATGTAATGATAGCCATGTAGGCAGGCCTTTATTTGATCAGTTTTCCATCTTTGAAAAAAAATTTATAGGTAAGCCTGTCGGCTAATGAAGGCCATAATCTATTGAGCCATACCGTTTGTTTGCCTTTTGAAGTAAGCACTAACGTACGTTCTTTTTTTTCTATAGACTCAAGTATATGGGCCGCACATTCCGATGCAGTCATCAGAGATTGTTCATCCATTGGAGATTCTCCTTGTGGTTGTCCTTTTATATCTAATGCTACATTCCTAATATTGGATTGCGTAAATCCAGGGCATACCCACATTACATTTACATTGCTGTGGAGCAGCTCTGTTCGTAGTGCTTCCATCCAACCTTGCAATGCATATTTTGAAGCAGAATAACCACTTCTGCCTGGAAGCCCCCTGTATCCTGCAATAGAAGACACACCTACTATGCTTCCTTTTGATTGTAATAAATGAGGCAATGCATATTTTGTACAATATACTGCACCCCAAAAATTAATGTCCATCACCTTGTGCAAAGTTTCAATATTAGTATCACTGAATAAAGCACGCATAGATATACCCGCATTATTAATTAAAAAATCTATACTACCAAATAACTGGATTGCAGTTTCACAAATCTTCTTACAATCTGATTCTACCGATACATCCGCAGGAATAGCAGCGAATGGTCTTTCTGCATATTGAGTTTGAATGTTATATAGTTTATCATAATTACGTCCACAGGTTACCACCTTAGCTCCTCTTGCCAGTAAAGTATCTACCAAGGCCCTGCCAATTCCATCAGTGCCACCAGTTACTATCACTACTTTATTTCTAAAAAAAGACATATTAAAAATAAATGTTTGAGCAAATGTAAAAGAATATGGGTGATAAGCTTTGATACTGTTATTAATATGGCTTGATCTGTAATACTGTTTATAAATCTGTGGAAAGAACAGTTTGAAAAAATAAACTAAAATATTTGGTTCAAAAGCATATTCCTCTATTTTTGCACCCTTCCAAAGAGGATGATTCCGTAGCTCAGCTGGTAGAGCAATACACTTTTAATGTATGGGCCCTGGGTT
>CALAGJ010000198.1 GCA_937892395.1 uncultured Parafilimonas sp. | reverse complement strand
TGTGTTTAATATTAACTTTTTTATAGAACTTTACTATATCCGTAAAAGGATTTCCCAAAGTGGCATTATAGCTATAAGTAAAGTATGATTTTTGTACAGTAAAAGAAATACTGATTTTATTAAACTTTGGCTGATATACTTTTTCTTAAAAGACAAACATTTGCCAAATCTGCATTCCTGAAAAACATTTTGCAAGATGAAAAACTATTTAAAGAAAATACAAGGAATCATATTTTATTGCTGCATTTTGTTATTGGCAGGTGTTCAAGCGTGCAATGATAAAACTGGCCCGGCTAACACCAATAGTTTTGATAGAAAAATTATGCTTCAAAATTTTGCTGACAATATCATCATACCAGCATTCACAGATTTACAAGCCAATGTAAATAAGCTGCAATCGGATTTACTCAATTTCTCTGAAAATACAACCACAGCTGCT
The DNA here is from genome assembly GCA_937892395.1 of uncultured Parafilimonas sp. GTDB lineage: Bacteria > Bacteroidota > Bacteroidia > Chitinophagales > Chitinophagaceae > CALAGJ01. Next base: position 13,935 of record CALAGJ010000198.1, on the reverse strand, counting down.
TTAGATGATGCCCAACAAAGTTTTGAAAAAACATACACCGCTTGGATGTATGCCAATAGTTTCAATTTTGGCCCAGCCGGGGAATCAGGCATTAGAAAAGGTTTTGTAGAAGAAATTGGCACCTGGCCTGCTAACACTACATCCATCGAATCTAACATCACCACAAACAATACGTCACTCACCGATTTTAACCGAGACAATCGTGGACTAAATGCCATTGATTATTTAATCTTTGACCCTGCTGGCAATGATGAAGCAATCGTCAATGCATTTTCAACAAATGGAAATAGAGGCAAATATTTATTAGCACTCATCAATAAAATTAAATCACAAACAGATGCTATAGTAGCAGCCTGGACTGATTCATATAAACAAGAATTTATAAACAATGATGGTACCGATGTAGGTAGCAGCACATCACAGATGTACAATGAATTTGTGCGCAGCTTTGAAGCAATAAAAAACTTTAAAGTAGGTTTGCCCCTGGGTAAGCGAATAGGACAAACAAGTACCGAACCTTCAAAGGTGGAAGCAAGGTATTCAGCAATTAGCCGAAAGTATATTGAACTGCATATAGAAGCCATTGATAATTGCTGGCAAGGCCGCAGCAAAGCTGGTACTGATGGTATTGGATGGAAGGAGTATCTACTTTCTGTAAGTGGCGGGGCAGACTTGGTAAGCCGCACGGAAACACAAATGGCTGTTATTAAAAATGCCTTAGCAACCATACCTGAGTCTCCCTCCTTTGAAACGCAAATCAATACAAATTTTGATGCTTGGAGCAGCCTGCATACACAATTGCAAATTCAACTCCCCAACTATAAAAGTGAAATGAGCAGCCTACTTGGCATTGCCATTACCTTTAGTAGTGGAGATGGTGATTAATCGTACCATGATCATACTATGCTATTCTCTATGCGAAGCAGTCTAACGCATTCTCTGCAAAGGCAAATCAGCATTGCACCTTTAGTGAGTTTTCGCATCCTATTTGGTATCATCATGATGATAGGTACTGCACGCTTTATGGCTCTCGGATGGATTGAAGAGCATTACACAAACCCCGTTTTTCATTTTAAGTATTTTGGCTTTGATTGGGTAAAGCCACTTAGTGTACAAGGCATGTATGCTGTACACATTGTATTGCTTCTGGCCTCTTTGCTGGTTACACTCGGTTTGTTTTATAGAATAGCAGCATCCGTTTTATTTATTTGTTTTACTTATACTGAGCTCATAGATCTAACTTATTATTTAAACCATTATTATTTTGTAAGCCTTATCAGTTTGCTCATGATAGTGCTGCCAGCACACCGAAGTCTATCTTTAGATGTAATACTGAAGCCAAATTTATACTGTAATAAAGTACCCACTTGGTGTATTGGTATTGTAAAGCTACAGTTGGCTATTGTTTACATTTGTGCAGGGCTCATAAAAATAAATCATGCATGGTTGATAAACGCATTGCCACTTCGCATTTGGCTGCCGGCACACAATTCACTACCCATTATTGGGCCTCTTTTTGAGTGGTACTATACACCGTGGATATTTAGTTGGATAGGTATGCTGTATGATTCTACCATCATATTTTGGTTAATGAACAAAAAAACCAGACCTTGGGCATATTTGTCCGTTATCATATTTCATGGGCTTACAGGTTTACTATTTCAGATTGGCGTTTTTCCTGTCGTAATGATAGCCGCTACCACCATATTTTTTTCAGCAGAATGGCATATACGATTACAACTTTTTCTTGCAAAATTATTACATAAAAAGCAGCTTAATTTTCTTAATAGACAGGGCAGTTGTTCATGGCAAATGCAGGAGGGTGTAAAGAAAATTGCTTTTGGGATTATGGGTATTTATTTTCTATTTCAAATCATATTTCCCTGGCGATTTCTATTGTACAAAGGCAATATGTTTTGGACAGAGCAGGGCTACAGATTTGGATGGCGTGTCATGCTGATGGAAAAAGCAGGCACGGCCACATTTTATATAACAGATACACGTACAAACCGCACCGGAGAAGTGTTTAACAGCGATTTCCTCAATCCCCATCAAGAAAAACAAATGGCCATGCAGCCAGATATGATCTTGCAATATGCACATTTCCTCGGCAAGCATTATGAAGCTGCCGGTATTTATAAACCCACAGTAAAAGCCCATGTTTTTGTTACACTCAATGGTACACCCAGCCGTTTATACATAGACTCCACAGTAGATTTAATGCAAGTGGAAGATGGTTGGAGCAATAAGGATTGGGTGCTCAAATAGTATCCTTTTATGAAAGAATGTTTTCAGTTTTGAAGCAATAAAATTTTCAAATCATCTTAAATGTATTAATCATATAGATACCTAAAAAGATTAGAAGCGGACAGATTTTTATCCCTTCGGGAAATGATGAATAGAAAGAGAATTCGTATAGAAAATGTTCGTTCAAAAAAGCCTTTCCTTTATCACAACTACTTCACAAAAAGTGTAAACTTTACTTGTAGTCCCTATTAAAAGAAAAGGTTTAATTGTAAGTTTTTTGGGAAGAACCAAATCACCAAAGCCCAATAAAAATATCGGCATCAATAAAGATAAAATGCATAAAACTACAGTGTAAACGAAGACCAATTCTATTGTGCTTACATTATGGATGACCTACAATAAATTAATATGCTTCATTGTTTTCAACTACTGCTGTCATTTAAAGAAAAGACTAAGACTATTTACCCTGAATTTTTTAAATACAATCTTACAATACACATCTTTGCAACATGAGTGAGTCAATTTCTTTATCGCATGTATTTTTTATGGGCATTGCAGGCGCTGGTATGAGTGCATTAGCACAGTATTTGAAAGGAAGTGGGGTAGAAGTGAGTGGGAGTGATCGTTTTTTCGCCGCAGGCGAATACAATGCTACTGCGAATAAATTAGCATCAACGGGTATTCACTGCTATCCACAGGATGGGAGTGGGCTCAATGAAACTGTATCATTAATTGTTACTTCCACAGCTGTAGAAGATACTGTGCCCGAAGTACAAAAAGCAAAAGCACTCGGTTTGCCTTTTATGCGTCGTAGCGAATTGCTTGCATACATTACCACACAAAAGAAAACAATAGCAGTAGGAGGCACATCAGGAAAAAGCAGTACAGCAGCCATGCTGTTTACAATATTGGACCACGCTGGTTTGAAACCTTCTCTAATAACTGGTGCTGGTTTAGTGTCCTTGATTGAAAAAGGTATGATTGGAAATGCTGTATATAACAGCGGAGATTGGTTGATTATAGAAGCAGATGAAAGTGATGGTAGTATTGTACAATATAAACCTGCTGGGGGCATACTTCTCAATGTCGATAAGGATCATAAAGATGTACCAGAATTGCTTGAGCTATTTCAAACATTTAAACAGCATTGTAGTAGTTTTTTTATTGCGAATCAATCCAACCCTTTAGCTGCTGGTTTATCAAAAGAATTGGACTTAGATTTTTCATCTGATGATGCTATGGCAGGTACTGCTGCAAAAAATTTTTTACAAAATGGATTTGGGCTTTCGTTCACTATTGATGCAGTATCTTTTAGTATGCAAGCGCTTGGTCGGCATACGATGAGTAATGCCGCAGCCGCTGTATCAGCAGCAAAAATTTTGGGTGTTTCTCTCCAGGTTTGTTCAGATGCATTGCAACAGTACAAAGGCATCTACAGAAGACACCAACTGATTGGCGTAAAGAACGGCATTATCCTCATTGATGACTATGCGCACAATCCGGCTAAATGTGCGGCATCTATACAAGCAGTGCAGCCATTGGCAGATAACGTTATAGCATGGTTTCAGCCACACGGCTATGGACCAACAAAGTTTTTAAAAGATGATTTTATTCAAGAAATATCAAGTTGTCTTAGACCTACTGATACAATATGCATGAGTGAAATTTACTATGCAGGTGGCACTGCACAAAAGGATATTTCTGCAAATGATTTGATTCAAGGCATACTGCTGTGTGGCAAGCAGGCTTTGTTTGTGGAGCAGAGGTCTATGATAGTAAAAGCACTAAAATCATATATTAAACCTGGTGTTGTTCTGCTGTTAATGGGGGCCAGAGATCCTACATTAGAAGATTTTGCCATAGAGGTTCTTAATGAATTATAAGTAGCAATTTTTACTTTTAAACAAGTATAGCATTACAAAAAAACAGGCCGCATATTGCGGCCCGTTATATATCAACACTAACCCTGAACTATGGTAGTAATACCTGATCAATTACATGTGCTACACCATTTGTAGTTGTAAGATTTTTTCCTATCACAAGTGATGGAGTGGTATTAGAATTGCCTTTGATAAAAATATCTCTTCTGCTAATATTTCCATCGCGGCGGATATCTGTGGTGATATCTGTAATTCCTCCTGATACCATAGTTGGCATCAAACCTGCTACTGGTATGTCGCAGGCATATACCCTTGCACTTACCACATGGTATGTTAGTATAGCTGCTAATGCATTAGGATCAGTAGCTTCAATTTCTTCAATGGTTTCAAAACCTGCATTGATGAAAGCCTGATTGGTTGGAGCAAACAGTGTAAAAGGGCCATCACCACTCAATACAGCTGCAACATCTGTCGATCCTGTACTTGCAGTTACAACAGCAGCTACTAAGTATGAAAGATCTGGTGTGGCTATAGCCAATTCAACAAGATTTTGAGATGGCGGAAACAATACTTGATTGATGCAATGTACAACACCATTGTCGGTTTCTTGGTTGGGAATATATACACCATAACCATTTACAAACACTTTCAATGATTCATTTGCACCTGAGGAAGTTAGAAAAATTTGGGCAGTATTTAATGTAGTTGCTGGTCCGTCAGTTACGTCTTCTGCAAATACTTTAGCACCACCTACAACATGGTAAAGTAATATTGGCGTAAGTGCTTCGGAGCCTAATGCCAACAAATCATCTACAGTTGGAAAACCAGCGTTTATAAAAGCTAGATCAGATGGAGCAAATAAAGTGTATATCGTATTTGGATCTGATAGCACATCATCTAATCCAGTTAAATCCAAAGCGGCTTCTAAATATGTAAAACTAGTAATTGGTTTTGAGCCTGCTTGACGGGCATTCGCAGAAGATTCATCTGTCCACCAAGAAAGACTAGGTTCCTTTGTGTTTAAATCAGATTGATTGAGAGTAGCTTTTAAAGAAGCTTTGTAATTTTGATTTACTTCTTTTGATTTACTAAGTTCACTACTTTTTTGGCAGGAAGCAAATACTACTACACCTATTAGGAGTGCAGATAACTGTTGAGCAATTCTTTTCATTTTTTAATTTTTATTTTTTTGAAGAATGATAGCTTCTTAAACCGATATCTGTTTTAGAAAGCATGCAGAAATAACACAAACTGAAATTTTTTTGTTGAAGTGTTTTGTCTATATTCATTCTGAACTGTTGATTTTGTGGAATGAATTGTAGCGTATTCAGCTATGAATAAAACAAAAAACATTTGGAGTTTAAATCTTCCAGAGTGAAGCTAAATGAGTGTGTGAAAAACAGCTTTCCCCAAAAAAAAGCAGTATGTGGATTAATATTAAAAGGTGCTATTAAACTGCTTCGTATGATTGCAAACAATTATGCAGGCAGACAGGGAGATAACAGCTTTGTTTACACTGATTGACGACCCGGATATGGAAGTATATGACCGTGTAAGCAAGAAAATTCTTACTTATGGCACGGGTATCATTCCAAACCTTGAAAATTTATGGGAACTTTCTCCCGCAGACCATGTACAGCATAGGATTGAAATGCTCATCCACCGGTTACACTATCGAGATTTAAAGCAAGAATTTTTGCTTTGGAAAAATCATAGTTATAATGATTTATTACGTGGGGCTGCACTTACAGCCAGATTTCAATACCCTGATTTGGAAACAATATCCATATCCCAAGAACTTGAAAAAATAAGAAAAAATATCTGGATAGAAATCAATAATTATTTTACTCCCTTAGAAAAAACTCAAATTATATGCAGTATCTTATATAACTATTATGCTGTAAAAGGTGCAGAAGTAAATTATACAAAGCCGGATGAGTTTTTTATTCATAAATTATTGCAAAGCAAAAAGGGGAATACGATCAACATAGGTGTTTTATACCTGATACTAACCGAACTGCTTGCACTACCTGTATTTGCTATACATGTGCCTAAGCAATTTGTGCTTGCTTATTTTCATCCTGATTTTGATCTGGAATCTTATGAAGGAAATCCAAAAGAAAAAATCCATTTTTATATTGATGCTACAACAGGGCAGGCTTTTTCTCAAAATGATTTAGATAATTATTTCAAAAGAATATCCGTACCACAGGTGCCATCTTATTATAAACCTTTATCAAACATACAGGTAATAAAAGTATTGCTGGAAGAATTATCGCAATGTTTCTCAGATGAATTGCATGCGTATAAGCAAAAAGAGCTGAAGCACATCAGCAGTATATTGGACTAAATAATTAGATCGCTGAACGCTAAAATGCTACTGCTGTTTATTTCCAAAGCCGCTTTAGTCTGTTGATGTTTTTTCTGTATGTAGATAATCTTTCATTTTCCTGACGGATAAACGAATTGTCTTCTAATTTTCCCAATACTTCATTCATCTCATTATCTGTATCATACACCATTTTTCTAAAAGGATTTGTATAATCTTTTTCTCGAGATAAAAATATTTTTTCAGTCAAGCTCACCTCTATTTCTAACAATTCCGTAAGCCATTTTTGGACCTGTGGGCGGGTGATTTTTTTTAGATTTTTTATTTGTTCCAGCTCGCACAATACTGCAAGGCCATGCATTTGCCGACAGGCTTCATATTGTTCTCCCTCTTTCAAATACACTTTGTGTAATGCCTGCCAACTATTGATTTTTCCATTTCTTACCTGCTCTTTTAATTTTTCCACAGATTGCTCTTCCATTAGCTGACCACCTAAATTGAGCCATTTATTGCGTTTAGGCTTTGTCGGTAATAATGCTATAAGCTCTTCAAAATTTTTACAAGAATGGCCCAGTTCAGTCAAAGATCTAAATGCATACAATCGTATCATATCTTGGTAAGCATTGTATGCCGCTTGCACTTTTATAATACTTACTTTTCTGTTTGCGTTTTCAAAATTTGTGGCAGTTATATCTAATTCATTTATGACTGCATCTTTGCTTTCCAACAAGCTGAAACCTTTTGCATATAAGAGCTCATCAGATATATTATTTTGATTATTTTTTTTATACCAAGCCTTGCCCGTAAAACTGCATAGCATTAAAATGGCTTGTAGCATTTCTTCCACCGTATCGGGGGCTAAATAATCAAATTCGAGGTGTTGTTCTTTATGAATACGTTGATCTCTATCCTTGTATTTTCTTGCATTGCGTGCCAACGCATACATATTATACAAAAACCAATAAGCAGGCATGATGAGTAGAGAGTGGTCTGCATCATTAAGGCTTACTAATGCAAATGGTAAGGGTATATCTAATTCATTACTATAATCACCTTTGGCAATAATGGTAAATGAAGCAAAGCGGCTGTTGTGTTTTAAGCTAACACATAGTCCGGGCCAAAAGCCACGCCCAGCAATGATTTCGCCATCGGCACCTCTAGAATTGTGATTACTGCCAATGGTGGCCCCAGCTGCAATATTGCTTTGACCCATGATGAGTGCTGCACACAAAAATGAGTTGTTGTGGTGCTGCTCATGGCTGGGAAATATGAGAGAATTCAACACTTCACAACAAGAAATGGTAGCATTATTTCCTAAATATGAATTGATAAGTCTTGCGCCATATTTTAACTGTGAATGACTGGCCATAATAAATCGCACTGCCTTTACACCATAAAAAACGGTGCAGCCTTCATTCACAATTCCATTTACCAATTCACAGCCTTCACCAACTTGCGATTTTGCTTTGGGCTGAGAATGAATGGTAATATTTTTAAGCTTTGTAGCACCTTTAATATAAGCATCGCTACCAATCCAAACATCTTTGAGGCTAAAGCAATTTTTTATTACAGTTCTATCGCCCACCATGCCATAGTATCCTCGCTCTTTTCTAAAGAATTGCTCTGTAAAATGTTGAAACTTGTCTAATAGTTTGTGATCGTCTCTAAACTTACTCCAAAGCCATGCATCTGCGGGCAGCATGCCACTAAATGGTATTACTTTTCTACCACCATTTTCATTGCACAATTCTAACCAAATGCGTATGCTTTCAGGTTCATCATCTTTTACTATTCCATTCCCAAACTTTGCATGATTGGTGGTTACCATTTCATGCACATTTACAATGATTACTTCATGGCCAATAATGTAATGGGTAAGGTAGTGTACGTTGTCTATGACCACGTTATCGCCAATATCACAACTGATAATGGTGGAATTATATAACCCTACGGGAAATTTAAAGTCGTGAAAACCCAGAAAGATGGGCTCCAATCTTCCAATCCTTACCAGTCCATAAAAGCTACAATTTTTTACTAATTCAGGATTGAATGCATCGCTCACTAAAATATGATCCCAATTGATGCTGGTATTGCGATTGCGTATGAGTACTTCTGTTTCATAAGCGGTAAGTTTTCTATACTTTATTCCACTTACGTTTTGCGCTCTGCGCAAATAATATTCATCTTTTCCTTTCGGAATATTTTTTCCTGATATAAAATCATAACCCAGTGCATGCACCGGAGTTTTGGTTATATGCTGCATCGTCGCTGTTACTATTAATAAGCGATAAAAGTAAGGGTTAGGTCAATACCTGATTGAATGCTGAATATCAAATTATGCCTGAGCGGCTCTTCCCATCTCTTTAAGAAATTTTATATGGGATAATATGGCCTGATACATTTTTGGAAATTCAATGTATTCTACACCATATTCCTCACAAGCTTTCTTAACTATCTTACTGATGGCAGGATAATGAATATGAGATATTTTTGGAAATAAATGATGCTCTACCTGAAAATTTAAACCACCAACTAACCAAGATATAAATCTGTTTTTTGTGGCAAAATTGGCAGTAGTTTTTAGTTGATGTATAGCCCACTCGTCATCAAGATTTCCGGTTATTTCATCAGGCATTGGAAAATGTGTATGCTCGATGGTATGCGCCAATTGAAATACGATACTAATAACCAAACCAGTGCATAAGGTCATGATTAAAAAACCTACCAGTGCAGGTACTACACCTACTACAAACAATGGCAGTATTAATAAGCTGCCGATGCTCAATGCTTTATATAGCCAGAAGAAAAAATGATCTTTTGGCTCCATTTTTTTCAATGGTGTATCGCCAATTTTTTTGCTGAAATATTTTTTGAAGTCAGAACCGAATATCCAATAGATGTATAAAATGCTATACAAAAACCAAAAATAAATATGCTGGTATTTGTGCATGCTGAGTTTCTTTTGGGTGGAAGCAAAACGAAGCAATACACCTGCATTTATATCATCATCTATACCATCAATATTTGTATAGGCATGATGGATAATATTGTGTTTTACATTCCACATAAAATGGCTACCACCAAGCCAGCCAAGCGTTGTGGCTGCAAACTTGTTGAGTTTTGGATTATTGCTAAAACTTCCATGACCACCATCGTGCATGACATTGAAACCAATGCCAGCGGAAACCAAGCCTAATAGAATACACTCTAATATAGCCCAGCCAGTAGCCGGAGTAAAAAATACTAAATTAATATAAAGCCCTATAAAGGCGGCAATGAGAATTGCTGCTTTGAGCCACAACTTATAATTGCCTGTGGAGGCCTTACCAGTTTGTTCAAAATAAGCTGTTACTCTTTTTTTTAATTCTGTGTGAAAGGATGGTTTTACAACCGCAAATTTTGGAGTTACCATTTGAGAAGATTTCTTGTAACCCGTTGAAAAATATACAACGGAATCGTTATTTAAAAGGCGCAAATTAGTTCATTATAACAAATAATATATGATAAAATTTTATAAATTAGATTGAATACTTATTTTTTGTTTAACAAAATCCCATTTTCTACGAGACACTTGTACAATACTGCCATCTGTTAGTATCATTTCATGATTGTTAGTTAGTGAAGATACATAGTTTTTATTGACTAAATGTGTCCTATGAATACGCAGAAAATTTCTTTCACTCAGCAGATCTTCATAATCCTTTAGGGTTCTACTGCTTATGGCAGGTCGTTGGTTGTTAAAATAGAATCTTGTGTAATTACTTTCTGCTTCGCAGCGAATAATATCATCTGTGTTATAAAAATGTACACCATCATTTCCGGGTATAGCCAGCCTATAAGATTCTATGCCTTTCTGCTGAATATTATAAATCAGGTTATTGTAAAGTGGTGTTTGGGAATTGAGTCTATTTTGTTGAAAGAGAAACCTATTGACAGCTTGCTTGAGTTCGCTTATATCTACCGGTTTGAGCAAATAATCTAATGCGCTATAGCGTAAAGCTTTAATAGCATAGTGGTCGTAAGCAGTTACAAATATTACCTGAAAGGGATATGATGGAAAATGTTCCAATAGTTGAAACCCATTCATGCCGGGCATTTCAATGTCTAAAAAAAGTAGGTCAGGTTTTAGCTCATTAATTTTTGAAAGCCCCGCAGAGGCACCTAATGCAGCATATATTTCAGTAATGGCAGGCACCTCATTTTTAATGAGCATCTGCAATACATTTATTGTACTCTGTTCATCATCAATTAGTAGGGCCCGAATCATGACACGAAGTAAGTACTTTTCTGAGATATTGTTGCTTTAAAATGATCAGGCATACTGCATCGGTAGGAAAAGTTCTGCAAGGGTACCTATGCCGCCACCTGATGTATCTACCAAATCATGTATGATGATTTTAGCGTTCACTATTCCTGATTGATCATTCAGAATTGATAATCTTCTTTCAGTCATACTCAATCCCAATGAATGATGATTTTTCCTATTGCTGTTTAGCAAATTTGCAGCTTGTCTGCCAATACCATTATCTTCAATAATACAATGGAGCATGTTATCCTGTTCATCTATCTTAATGAGTATTTTTCTATCTGTAGGTTTATGCACTAAGCCATGCCAAATGGCATTTTCTGCAAAAGGTTGTAGTAGCAGAGCCGGCACTTTTATATCATCGGTATCCATTTCAGGATCGCATTGAATGGAAAAACTAAATCCATCTTTTAGCCGAAGGCTTTCCAATTGAAGATATAGTGTAATTATTTCTAGTTCCTTTTTTAGGGTGATGCTTTCGTCATCAGAATGCATCAATACCATGCGCAATAACCTGGATAATTTTGCGAGGTAGGTATTTGCATCCGATATTCTATCTGTAAGCATACATTCCTGAATGCTGCTCATACAATTAAAAATAAAGTGTGGATTCATCCGTGCCCTCAGTGCTTTTAATTCTAATATAGCATTGATACGGCTAATCTCTTCTTTTTGCAACAATAGTTGTTGGTTTAATATTTGCAACTCTTTTATATGCTTTGCTTTTGATTCCTTATTTCGATAAAATGATAGGGATAATGTGCTAAGCGCAATTAATACAAAAAGGCTACTGATTAATAATACGGTATTCCGTTGTAGTTTAAGCTGTGCAGCATCATTCTTCGCTTTTAGGAGTACATTTTCTTTTTCTTTTCTTTCTGTATCAAATGAGGTTTTTAGTTTGAGTAATTCATTCTGTTTTTCAATTTTAAGCACACTGTCCTTTATTTGTTGGGCTTGTGCATATAGTTGATATGCCATTTGAAAATCTCCTGCTTTGTATTTTGTATCTGCAAGTTTTTCCATCACAGGATATTGCAGGTTTGAATCATCTAATGCTATTGCCAAATTATAGGCTTTAGTAAAACTCTCTGCGGCTTTGCCATTCAAATTTATTTCCTGTTCCATTGCCCCTTTGCTCAACCAGGCATAGTAGAGATCTGTTTTGCTGTCTAATTTTTTATAATTCATTACAGCAAGATCTATGTACTCAAAAGCTTTTTCATATTGTTTAAGTCCAAAATATGCCCCTGCGGCATTTTCAAATACAAGACCCAGATCTAGTGGCATGTTTATATTGTTGTAGATGGCAATGCATTTATTATAAAATGGGATGGATTCATAGTATTTTTTTTCAGAAACGAAAGTATTGCCAATACTCATCAACTCACGACCCTGACCAACTTCATCTTTTAATTGCTGAGAAATTTTAAAAGCATTTTCAAAAAAAATACGTGCTTCTTTAAAATCCTTCATGAGGTTGTATAGTCTTCCAGTGGTATGTAAGTCAATAGACATAGTATGCAAGTCTTTCAAACTATCATCAAGGTTTAAAACCCTTTGCATATAAGATAAACTCTTTGCATATTCTCCTTGATCCATAAAAAGCTGTGCCAGATTATTCATCACTTTTGCTTCACGGCTTCGTTCCCCTTTTATCTGCCAGGTATGCAATGCTTGACTAAATAGGTTTTCAGCTTCTTTGTATTTATGTTGCTTATAGTAAGCCCAGCCGAGGCTATTACTTACATTGGCTTGTGCGCTTTCATTTTTTATTTTCTTTGAGAGTAACAAACCTTTGCCTCCATAATAGATGGCCGAATCCGGATTGTTTGAAGCATAATGAAAGCATAGCATAGAGTATGCATGAATGATGGCTGTATCATGCTTGGCTAATTTAAGCGTGTCGTAATAATTTTTTATTTTGGATGCATCCTGACCAAAGAGCAAGATTGGCAAAAACAATAAAAGGAAAAGATATTTTGGCATCCTTATCATTTTAATAGTTTTCAAAATTAAGTGCTTTATATTTCTTCAAGAAACCGTTTAATCATTCACATACACCGTTTAATAAATGCCTTTGTTTGATAGCATATCCTGAATATTACTTTGCATAAAATACATGAAAAAAGACAATTACTTTTTCCAGAAAAGTCTTGTTTGCAAGGAAAAATGATATTGATTTATCTTGTTTGGATTAAAAAAATCTGCGGATAATACAAGTTGTTATATCGTACTGAATATTTAAAAATACGAACACTTTTTCATAGGGGGTAACAGTGGCCGTATCCATTACGGCCCTGTTTTTAATGTCTTATATCAATGAAGATTTGTGCCTCACTTTTTTACATTTCATCCACACCCACTACGGCACTATCATACAACTTTTGTCCTTCCGTTTTAAGCATTCGTTGGCGGTATTTACTTACCACAATAAAATCATGCGTAGCCATGAGTATGGCCGTTTGGGAATCTCTGCTGATATTCATAAGCAAATTCATAATTTCATCACTTGTGTCCGGGTCTAAATTTCCAGTGGGCTCATCGGCCAATATCAATTTAGGATTATTGAGTAAAGCCCTGGCTATATCGATTCTTTGCTGCTCTCCTCCACTAAGTTCATAGGGCATTTTAAAATCCTTACTCTTTAAGCCTACTTTGCCCAGTACATCATAAATTTTCTCTTTGATATCTGCTTCTTTTTCCCAATTGGTGGCTTTTAAAACAAAGCGAAGATTTTCATAAACAGTTCTATCCGTTAGTAATTGAAAATCCTGAAATACAACACCTAATTTTCTTCTTAAATATGGAACTTTTTTCCAGTTCAATTGCTCAAGTGTTTCTTCGGCAACCACTGCATGTCCTTCTTTCAATGGCAATTCTCCATATAGCGTTTTGAGTAAACTACTTTTTCCGGTTCCGGTTTTACCAACAAGATACACAAACTCTCCGGGATTTATTTTGAAATTGACTTTACTCAAAATCAAACTATCACCTTGATATATATTCGCATTTTCTACTAAGATTACAGGTTCAGCCATAACTATATTATTGCTGCAAAAAAATGCTTTTGAAAGTAAATGAGCAATATTTTTGACATGGGTTGATAGCTATTTTTTAACGAGCAGCTTTTTTAACAGGGTTGTGACAACAGTTTAAACATTTGAAATTGG
>CALAGJ010000197.1 GCA_937892395.1 uncultured Parafilimonas sp. | reverse complement strand
TTGAACGAATACGTTTATACGCATTTAATAATCTATCTTCAATGCCCGCAGCAGCATTATTACTTTCAACTAATAATTCTTTTTCTTCTTTTTCTGTTTCGGCTATAATTTCGTCAAGTTCAGCTTTTTTAACTTTTAAATCTTTGCTTCTTTCTTCAAATTCAACACTACTTTTTTCTAACAATTCGTTTTTTAAAACAAGGTTAGCAGATGCTTCTTTCATTCTTTTTTCAGCTAATTGAATTTCTAAATTTTGAAATTCAATTTCTTTAGTGATCGCATCGTACTCACGGTTATTACGAACTTTACCTTGTTGTTGTTCGTATTTTTTAATATTAGCCTGGAAATCTTTAATGGCTTGTTTCTTTTCGTTTAATGTAGTAAGCGGAAACATATCGTACCCCATAACATAAGGTAAAGGAATATGAGCTGCCGCTGGCAATAAATCTGCCATATACACTAAAAAAGTATTAGGATTATACTCAATAATCGGCAGCATCATGGCTGCTGTATGGCCATGTACAAAAAGAAAGGAAAGACCAGGTATAATGCCAGAGGCCACATACTCCAGCGGCATTGTGCCATTGGTTATGGGTGGCAGAGCACCACCATTAATCCATTGCAATTTACCAGATGATTCTATCGGTAAAATATTTTCTTTTAGAAAAGATGCTTTCTCTCTGTCGTTGGGTTCAGTTGCCCATTTCCAGTGTGTTTTATTTGACCAGTAAGTGGCATTGCTGAATGCTGGAATCAATTTGCCAGCTTCATTTCGTACGATACTTCCTCCACAATGATCAAAATGTAAATGTGTGTGAACAACATCAGTTATATCATCTTTTGAAAATCCATAAGCAGCAAGAGATTGCTCTAAACTATCATTGCCATTGAGATAATAGTGACTAAAAAATTTTTCATCCTGCTTATCTCCAATACCCGTATCAATTAATATTTTTTTGTCGCCTTCTACAATCAGTAAACACCGCATAGCCCAGTTGCAAAGATTTGCATCATCCGCCGGGTTGAGCTTGTTCCAGATAGATTTTGGCACTACTCCAAACATGGCACCTCCATCTAACTTAAAATACCCTGTATTGATAGTATATAATTTCATAAAAATAATTTTGAATTTATTATTGTTGCAGAATCCAAGTTTACGGTTGATTTATTAATTATTTTAGTATAGAATGATATAATCGGAAGATTTCAGTAAACAGGCGCAATGATAACTTAAATCAAAATAATCAAAAAGCCTCCTTAAAAAAAGAGGCCGAATTGTAAATCTGCTCGTTCTGCTATGAATTGATGCAAAAATGGTATGATACTTTGCTCTTTAAACAACATTTGTATTATGAAATTATTAATTTCTTAAAACCTAAACTGCATTCTCATTGTAAATACATTGTCTTTGGCATCGGATTCATAACCGGTCAATCCTGTTTTCTCATTCCATACCCTATCATACCAAGCTATCACTTTTAAATTAGGATTGAAGGTATGAATATACCCAAAACCTAAGGTAGTATATTTTATGTCCGCACTACTAAATCCATTCTCAGGTTTTATTTCCGATTCTTTAACTTTAGTATTAGCATCATACCAATCCAGTTTAAATCCAAGCTGGTTTTGATTATTGAAGATATGTTGAAGTGCATAAAAATATGCACCGTTAAAATTGCGGAGATAGTAAGGTTCATTCAATAATTGTGCAGGTGTTTCAGAGGTACTTGCAGTACCGGGCTGTTTACCATACCAATATTCTGCTCTCAGTTCAGTTTGCATATTATTTTTTTCTAAAAACTTAATCTGAAAATCTGCCCCTCTATAGTGCCTGGAAAGATGCTGGCCCAAATGAGATGTATCAGCCTTGTTTACTTTTGTGTTGTTACTTATTTCGGTTGTATATAATGAGGCGTTATTTTGCCGCATACCTCCTTGAAAATAGGATATGCCCCCAGACAAAGATATGTTAGATGCTACTGGTATATTTCTAAGGGAAGCCCTACCAATAAAATCTTTAAAACTATCAAAATCTGTGGTGGCAGTAAGCCCTTGACCATTAAAATATCCTGCATCTATTTTTACATACTTTAGAAAATTTTGCTTAGAGCGAGGCTCAAAGCTGACCATAGCACCTAAATCTCTTTCAGTACGCATTAATATTTGACTCATTCTACCTCTTTCAGGACTTTCTCTATCTTGGGAGGAAAGATTTACTTCATATCCAAAAGGCCTGGCAAACATGCCAGCAGTAAAGCTAAAAAGGTTATATTTGGTATCAAAACATCTGCCCCAGAAATCACGAATAAAAACCCCACGTTCTGTACCATCAAATTGAAAAACAAATTGCAAGCTTGGTCTATTATACTCAGTGTACCGTACATAGTCAAATCGAAGCCGCCCTCTCCTCAACATAAACCTACTATCGGTATTTTTTGGAAAATCGCCACCAATGTAGGAAGGACTTCCAGGCTCCGATGCCACTTGATACTGAGGTTGTATATACCCACCAATTCTGATGTGGTTAAGGTTTTTATAAATATCAACCATACCACGGCCCATATCTTTGGTTGTATCCACCATATCCATGAGGAATTGTGTATGTCCTTGGAAACTTATAAATACAAAAAGAAATGGAATAATTTGATACTTAAATTTCATAGCGATGCAAAGCAATAATAATTTAATATTACTTTAATGTTATCAAATTGTTATCATTTTATTATCATTTAAATGAAGAGATAGTCACTGTTATTTTTGTAAAAATTTTTTGTAGATGGCACTTAATATTATGAAACTGTTTATGCCAAAGGATAAAGTATTTTATGCTTTATTTGAAAATGTGGCCGATACTGTACTTACCATGTCAAAGGTTTTAAAACAAATGGTAAATGAACCTGAAAAAGAAAAAAGATCTGCGCTAGTTTCAGAATTGGAAAATCTTGAACATAAAAATGATGAAACCACACACCGCATTTTTATGGAATTGGGTCTAAATTTTATAACCCCTTTTGATAGAGAAGATATTCACTACCTTGCCACTGCTTTGGATGATGTAGCTGATTATATTTATGCCTCGGCTAAAAAAATAAATTTCTATAATGTAAACCCGGACGATAGTGGTATAAAAAAATTAGCTGAACTCATAGAGCAGGCTGCTTTAGAAATAAAAGTTGTGATTGAAGGATTGAAAAATATGAAAAATCTGCAGCAAATGACAGGTTCTCTCGTAAAAGTAAACAGTATAGAAAATCAAGCAGATGATGTATTTGATATGAGTATTGAAAGACTTTTTGAAATGGAACCCGATGTAAAAGTGCTGATTAAAAAAAGAGAAATATACCACGCTTTAGAAACCGCAACTGATAAATGTGAAGATGTGGTTAATGTGATTGAATCCATCATCGTAAAGTACGCTTAGTAAATTAAAAGCTTTACAATTATTAGGTACTAAGTACAACCAAATTTTATGTATTCAACTTTACTCATTGTTATTATATTATTAGCCATTGCCTTCGATTTTATAAATGGCTTTCATGATGCGGCCAACTCTATAGCAACTATTGTATCTACAAAAGTGCTTACCCCATTTCAGGCTGTTGTATGGGCTGCTTTTTTCAATTTTTTAGCATTCTTTATTTTTAGCGACCATGGTGTAGCCAACACTGTGGCCAAAACGGTAAATCAAGACAGTTATGATTTATATGTTGTATTGGCTGGTGTATTGGCAGCTATAGCCTGGAATTTACTTACTTGGTGGTATGGTATTCCCTCATCATCATCACATACTTTGATTGGTGGATTTGCAGGTGCGGCAGTAGCCCACAGTGGTTGGGGTGCTATCAACCTTTCATTAGACGGTGGTATTAGTCTTACATTGTTATTTATCATATTGGCGCCACTTATTGGTATGCTGATTTCTATCTTTATCACTCTCGTTACGATACAAAAAAATTTCTGGCTTAAAATCGGAATTATTGCAGGAGTAATCATTGCATGTCTTACTCTAATCGAGTTTAAGAAACCTTTCGAATTTTGGGCATTGCTTGCACTCGGCATCATATTTACAGCATCCTACGCATACAGTCATTTTAAAGGAGAAAATGCATACCGTACAGCTAATATGTATAAGAAACTACAATTAGTATCTTCTGCCGCCTTTAGCATTGGACATGGAGGTAGTGATGCACAAAAAGCAATGGGTATTATTGGTGCAGCTATGGTGGCTGAGCATGTTATTCCCGACCTTGGCGCAATACCAGCATGGGTTCCAATGGCCTGTTACACTGCAATAGGTGTAGGCACCATGAGTGGTGGCTGGAAGATTGTAAAAACAATGGGTACAAAAATCACAAAAGTAACTCCATTAGAAGGTGTATGTGCAGAAACAGCAGGAGCCATTACACTGTTTACAGCTGCAAATCTCGGTGCACCGGTTAGTACTACACATACCATTACAGGTTCCATTATTGGTGTAGGTGCCACAAAAAGATTGAGTGCTGTAAGGTGGGGCGTTACGGTAAACCTCATTTGGGCATGGGTGCTTACTATTCCTGTAAGTGGATTAGTAGCAGCAGGAATTTATTCCCTGATAAAATTATTTGTTTAGGCTTCGCCAAATGATTGATAGGTAGCAGCAAAAATTATTGAGCAACTCTTCTTTTAAGAGATAATTCTACATACCATTTTCATTTTCCAAAATCCATGCAATAGCCTCATCTGCTGTATAACACATTATAATCATATCTTGCCAACTGTTGTGTAAAAATTTTTCCTGCTGCATGATATGCAAGTGTTTGATCAACGCATCATAGTAACCCGAAATATTCAAAAGGATAATTTTTTTATCATGAATGTGTAATTGATTCCAGGTTATCATTTCAAACAATTCATCCATTGTACCAAAGCCACCCGGCAGTATCAGGGCTAAATCACAAGCCTCATACATCATGCGTTTGCGGGTATGCATATCGGGCACTATCTGCATATCCGTAATACCTGTATGCATGTGTTCCTTATTGCGCAGCAGTTCAGGCATTACCCCCAATATGCGGCCATTGTATTGTAGTGATGCATTAGCTAATGCACCCATCAAGCCTTTATTGCCACCACCATATACAATTTTCTTTTTATACAAAGCCAGTTGACTTCCTATATGCACAGCGGCCTTTTCAAAAATTTCGTTGCGGCCAGATAGTGAGCCGCAAAATACTGCTACAGCATCAATCACTTCAATAGTTTTTTGCAATAATAGATTGGCAGCTCATACAAACCTTAGTACAATATTTATAAGACATAAAACCTTTATTTGCATCCATGTCATCAGTATTACTTTTCAGTATTGTAATTGCGTATTTTTTATTGCTTTTAGCTGTGGCTTGGTACACCAGCCGAAACAGTAACAATGATTCATTTTTTATTGGAAACAGAAATAGTAATTGGATGTTGGTTTCCTTCGGAATGATAGGCACATCGCTTAGCGGGGTTACTTTTGTGAGTGTGCCCGGCACAGTTGGCACCAACAATTTTGGATACTTTCAGGTTGTAATAGGATACTTCATTGGATACTTTGCCGTAGCCTATATTCTGTTACCCTTGTATTATCGTTTACAACTCACTTCTATATATAATTATCTTCAAACTCGGTTTGGTACAAAAGCTTATAAAACAGGAGCAGCTTTTTTTATCATATCCCGTGTGCTGGGTGCCACAGCCAGACTTTACTTAGTCATCAATGTGCTTCAACTTTTTATACTCAACGGATTGCAGGTTCCATTTTGGCTCAGCACCTTCGTTATTCTGTTAATGATCTTGTTGTACACTTTTGAAGGTGGCGTAAAAACTATTGTCTTTACAGATACACTCCAAACCACCTTTATGCTGCTTGGGCTTGTGGTATGTGTGGTGAGTATTATGCATGCACTCCATTTGAATTTTGCTGAAAGTATGTCTGCCTTATCGGACAAAGGCTTTATACATATTTTCAATACAGATGCTTCCAGTTCAGGATTTTTTCTTAAACAAATTATTGGAGGAGCATTCATCACCATTGGCATGACAGGCCTCGATCAAGAAATGATGCAAAAAAATATTAGTGTAAAAACATTGGGCGATTCGCAAAAAAATATGATAAGTTTTAGTGTGGTATTGGTTATTGTGAACTTTTTATTTTTATTGCTTGGAGGGCTTTTGTATTTGTTTGCTGCGCAAAATAATTTAGCACTAAAAGGGGATGATTTGTTTCCTACTGTAGCCCTGCAACACTTATCTCCGGTAATCAGTATTATCTTTATTATTGGATTAATATCAGCTTTATTTCCCAGTGCGGATGGTGCACTTACTGCATTAACTTCTTCTTTCTGTATTGATATATTGGGCCTTAATAGAAATACAAATCTTAATGAACAGGAAAAGAAGAAAAAAAGACTTATTGTTCATTTCTGCTTTGCAGTAATATTCTTTTTATGTGTCTTATTTTTTAAATGGATGGACAATAAATCTATCATTGATGTAATATTGAAAGTGGCAGGTTTTACTTATGGCCCATTACTGGGTTTATTCATGTTTGGAATATTGACAAAAAGAATCATTAATGATGCTTATAGTAGAACAGTTTGTATAGTGGCACCCTTGGTTATTTTACTACTTGATTTTTTTAATAATAATACCTGGTATGCAAAGCAGTTAAGGCTTTCAGGAGCTTGGATAGACAGTTTACAAGCTGCTGCCACTGCATTATTTGGCACTTACCATTTTGGTATTGAGTTGTTATTGATTAACGCATTACTCACTTTTGCAGGGTTATTTATGATTTCAAAAAAAGGATTGGCAAATGCTTATTGATCATCTTGCGGAGCAATATGCAGCCAACCATAGTACAACTTTACCTTCACTCTTACAGGAGGTGTATGATTATACCATAACCCATCATAAAGAAGCCCACATGATTAGCGGCCCATTACAAGGTCAACTTTTGACAATGATTTCGAAAATGCAAAGACCCATGCATATTTTAGAAATAGGAACGTTTACAGGTTTTAGCGCTTTGTGTCTGGCTGCTGGATTACAACAAAATGGTCAATTACATACAATCGAATTCAGACAGGACGATGCAGACATAGCCCAATCTTTTTTCCATCGCTCTATTTATAAAGATCAAATTATTTTGCACAGAGGAGATGCAAAAACAATCATTCCGCAATTACAGTTAGAATGGGATCTTATTTTTATTGATGCAGATAAAACTGCGTATTCCACTTATTATAAATTACTGCTGCCACAGCTGAGTAAGCAAGGTGTAATGCTGGCAGACAATACACTGTTTCATGGGCAAGTGCTGGGCGAAAATATTAAAGGAAAAAATGCAATAGCCATCGATGCATTTAATAAAATGGTTGCCGCTGACCCAAGCACTGAGCAAGTAATGCTAACGGTACGTGATGGGCTTATGTTGATTAGAAAATTGTAATTGTGGATGAATTTTAACAGCTAAAGTTTTCTTGCACATCTGATGTAATCTTGTATTATATAATTTATTTGCATGGTATCATAATGCAAGCAATACAAAAAATAATATGCATTTGCCTAATTACCATTGCAAATGGATTGAAGGCTCAGGATAATACATTCATCCTTTCCTATATATCTACATACAAGCAAATAGCATTTGAGGAAATGCAACGTACTGGTGTACCCGCTTGCATTACACTGGCACAGGGCATTTTAGAATCTCAGGCAGGAAAAAGTAAACTGGCAGTATATAGCAACAATCATTTTGGTATTAAATGTAAGAGTGATTGGATGGGAAGTGTAACCTATTCGGATGACGATGAACGCCAAGAGTGCTTTCGCAGCTATGCAACTGTGCTTGATTCTTATAAAGATCATTCAGACTTTTTGCGCAGCAGACCTAATTATGCTTTCCTATTTGATATACATACAGACGATTATAAAGCATGGTGCTATGGATTAAAGAAAGCTGGCTATGCCACAAGCCCTTCTTATGCGCAAAGGTTGATTCGGCTCATTGAAAATTATGAACTCCAAAGTATCGAATACATTGATGTATCTGCCTTTCAAAAGGAAACAGACTCTACTGTTGTCATTAGTAATAATCAAGAAAGGATAGATGTGGACACTGTTGACACTACCACCATATCTACACCTTATGCTGATGCTGCCTTAGGAAAAGAAATTATTGCAAAGGATTATCCAGATGGTGTATTTGAAATCAATCATAGCAAGGTTTTGATGATAGAAAAGGGAACTTCATTACTTTCGGTGGCTGCACAGCATCAACTCAGCTATGCACAACTGCTCAGTTATAATGATCTTGGCAATGGTCTGGATATTTTAGCACAAAATCAGTTGATATTTTTAGAACGAAAATCAAAAACAGGCGCATCAGAATTTTATTTTGTACACCCCGGAGAAACCTTGTATGATATTGCACAATCTGAAGGTATTAGATTAGAAAATCTCTGGCAGTGCAATAACTTTTCTGCCGCCACCTCTTTACATGCCAATCAAAAAATAAGGCTACAACCGGCAGTAAAAAAATCTTTGTTTTCAAAAAAATAATTATGGTACAGGTACACGATAAAACATTTGTTCCATACCTCACAAGGGAAATCATACAAGAAAGTGTACAGGCACTTGCTAGAAATATAGAGCAAGATTATCAAGATAAAACACCTTTGTTTATTGCAATATTGAATGGTTCATTCATTTTTGCCGCTGACCTTTTCAAACAACTGAGCATACCCGCAGAAATATCATTTATAAAATTGGCCTCATACAAAGGTACTACCTCTACCGGCCATGTTATTACATCTATTGGTTTAGATGCAGACATTACAGACAGACATATTATCATACTCGAAGATATTATTGATACAGGCAAAACCATGCATCAGTTTTTGCCACAGATTATGAATATGCAACCTGCTTCATTAAAAATTGCAGTGCTGCTTCATAAGCCAGAAGCCACTGTTTTCAATATTCCTATCGATTATTGTTGCTTTTCTATTCCTAATAAATTTGTGGTGGGATATGGGCTTGATTACGATGGGCAAGGTCGAAATCTGGATGCCATTTATCAATTGGCATAAAATATATTTGCGATTGAGAAAGAGTATAAGCATACTCCTATAAGACAAAGCAAACGCATTTGAGTAATGGGTTAAATCTGAAACTTTATTTTTGTTTGATAAATCTGCTATCATAAAATCAATCTTTAAATATCTTTTAGTTTTATATTTTTTGGTGCCAACAAGTGTGGCTGCTCAGTTTTACATACGGGGCATTGTAAATGATGATAAAGGACGTGGATTGTATGGTGCAAAAATGATACTGAAAAATAGATCCAGTATTGTTTTTGAAACTGGTAATACGGGTTCTTTTGGTTTACCATCCCGCATATCAGTAGATAGCATAATAATTTATGCCGATGGTTTTGACACCATGCATACCATTGCCTATGCCAATAGATTCAATATTTATCATTTACAAATATTGCCCGAAGGGCTACTCAGTGGCAGACATAAAATAATATCATTTTCCAAAGATTCATTGCAGCAGCAAAATGTAGTGTATTATCATGGTGCCGAAAGCTATGCCGCTATTGTTGAAAATGATTTTTTAGAAACTTCCGGCTATCCACAAACGGGTTTTGCATTGCATATAGACAGAGCAAGCTATAGTAATATTCGCAGGTTTATCCATAATGAAATGACGGTACCTCCGGATGCAGTTCGTATAGAAGAAATGCTCAACTATTTTGATATTTCCTTACAAAAAGATACGATTTCTACGGACGGATTTCACTGCGAAACCATGAGTACCAAAGCACCCTGGAAAAATGGAAATAAATTGTTCTTTGTAAACATAGAAGCCCCAAGCTTGAAGTTGGATAGTTTGCCACCCACTAATCTAATTTTTCTTGTGGATGTATCCGGGTCAATGGATCAACCAAATAGGCTGCCCTTAATACAGCAAGGTTTGAAAATGCTTTCAAAAAATTTAAGAACGCAGGACACAATTGCAATTGTGGTATATGGTGGCATTACAGCCATACTACTTCAGCCCACAAGTGGCTCGGATAAAGAGCATATCAATAATGCTATTGACCAATTGAATGCCAATGGTGATACACCTGGGGAATCTGCCCTGCGACTGGCTTATAATGTGGCAAAACGAATGTATCATCCATCAGCACAAAACAGAATCATATTAACTACAGATGGTGATTTTAATGTGGGCCTTGTAAATGATATGGATTTGGAAGATTTGGTACAACAATATCGCAATACAGGTATTTATCTCAGCTGTATTGGTGTTGGAATGGGTAATTATAAAAACAGCAAACTCGAAGGGCTGGCAAGAAAAGGGAATGGAAATTTTGCCTACATAGATGCATTGCCGGAGGCAGAAAAAATATTTGTTGCCGAATTTACAAAATCATTGTTTACAGTAGCTAATGATGTGTATGCTACCGTTGATTTTAACCCACAATATGTAAAGCGATATCGTTTAATAGGTTTTGATAACAAAGCATCTGAATTAAAAATAAGCAATACAGAAATAGAAGGAGGAGAACTGGGTGCGGCACATCATGCCACGGCTGTATTTGAATACGAAC
>CALAGJ010000196.1 GCA_937892395.1 uncultured Parafilimonas sp. | reverse complement strand
GGATCAACTGCAACATGGCTTTT
The DNA here is from genome assembly GCA_937892395.1 of uncultured Parafilimonas sp. Lineage (GTDB taxonomy): Bacteria > Bacteroidota > Bacteroidia > Chitinophagales > Chitinophagaceae > CALAGJ01. The sequence goes on along the minus strand of CALAGJ010000196.1, from coordinate 20,816 downwards.
GCAAAGGGAGAAATATTTTTGTCGTAATTACTCTTAGATGTTGCTACCAGGAAGAAATATACCGGGTCAAGGTTATATTGTTTATGTAATTCATCCAGGTAATCATAACAATTAAACGGATCCTGTTTCAATCCGAGTAATACCTTCAGTCTTTCAGTTGTTGGTTTTTTGATAAAGCCCCCCAGGTTCCTCATCCATCCTTTGTGCTTATACGACCAGGCAATGTCAATATCATAAGTAGGAAGAAAAGTAAATGCAGGAAGTTCGTACCGGGTTCCCGGAAACCTGGCCAGTAGTTTTTCCAGGAAATCCCTAAGCCAGGTGTTTACCAGCGGTTTGTTTAAAAATCCTTCCCTGTATGCCAGTGAGTTCGTGTGTGCATACCTGTTATACATGTCTTTTTCATGGGGAAGATATTCTTCATACCTGCTGATGAGATAAAAAGAAGCGGCCAATACATCAAAAGGGATTGAACCATTTGTTTCAAAAAAAATGGGAAGTTGATGCCAAGATTTTATTTTTATTTCTTGCTGCGCAATGACTGTTTCCGATAGAATACCATGTGGCATTATTTGCAATGATTTACTACCCCCAGTTTCATTACTATAGTTGATACAAAGCTGATCTGAAAAAAGGATTGACTGATCTGTAGTTATGGTGTATTGCCCTTTACCTATGAATATATCAGCAGTATAAATAAGTCTGTTGCTAATAAATTTTGAATACAACCATATCATTTTTCAAACATATAAGTTTTGTTGTTAAGGCATTAAAATAAAATCTGAATATGTGAATAAACATTTAACCACAAAATGTATTTGGTTTTTATTTTTACCCGCATGTTTTATTTTGTAAGAACTCCACAAGCTGTAAGAGCATTTCATAAAGATAGAATCTGGAGTATGCCCGCAGCATGCAATGAAATATATCTAACATTTGACGATGGACCGCATCCAACCATTACACCCTTTGTATTGAATTTATTAGATCAATATAAAGCAAAAGCAACATTTTTTTGTGTGGGAGCTAACGTGAAAAAATTTCCACAGATATATCAAAAAATTTTAGATAGAGGGCATAGTACTGGCAACCACACATTTAGACATTTGAATGGATGGCAATCCCATACAGGGCCTTATATCAGTGATGTGGGTTTTTCTCTGAGGTATATTGCTTCTCATTTATTTAGACCACCTTATGGAAAAATATCTCCTTTTCAGTCTAAGCTTTTGAGGGAAAGGGGTATTGACAATATCAAATTTAAGATCATAATGTGGGATGTATTGAGTGGAGATTTTGATCCTAATATTGATGCCACTACCTGCGAAAAAAATGTAATAAATAATGTAAAACCCGGCAGCATTGTAGTATTTCATGACAGTGATAAAGCATGGCCCAGATTGGAAAAAGCTTTGCCTACAGTATTAAATAATTTAAGTGAGAGAGGATTTGTTTTCAAATCTATACCTGCATAATGTCAAGCTAATAGTAGAATAAAGTTGGTGGATTTAATTGAATTAAAAAGGATCTACATCTAATTCAAATCTAACTCCACTGTATCTTTTATTGAATAATAAAATACCCATTTGCTCCTGCATCGTTTCTTTTAGAATTGCAATACGCTGTATATCTTTTGGAAGTTTGATCATCAATTGCCAGATATATTTGTTTCTTACCCTTCCTACAGGTGGTTGTGCAGGTCCGGTTATTTGATTTTTAAATGCATCCAAACCACGCACCAACAATTGTGATGCTTCCTCTGCAATATGTTTTTCTCTATGCTTTACAGTGATATGCACCAATCTTACAAATGGTGGATATTGGTATTTCTTTCGTATCTCCAATTCCCAATTATAAAATGATTCATAGTCATGCGTTTGTAAAAATTGTAACACTGGATGTTTTGCCTGGCTTACTTGTATGAGCACTTTGCCTTTATTATTGGTACGTCCTGCTCTTCCACTTACCTGCTCCATCAATTGAAATGCACGCTCATTCACCCTAAAGTCTGTATGAAAGAGAAGGTTATCGGCATCCGGTATAGCTACCAATTGCACATGCTCAAAGTCTAAGCCTTTTACAATCATTTGTGTGCCCGCAAGTATTTGAATACGCTGCTGCTCAAAGGCTTTAATCATTTGATCATGCTGATGCTTTCCTCTTGTGGTATCATAATCCATGCGAGCCACTTGAATACCCGGCAAGATTTCACTCAGCCTTTCTTCTAATTTTTCTGTACCAAAATTTCTTACTACAAATTTTTCATTGCCACATACGGGACAAATATTTAAAACCGGATAATCAGTACCACAGTAGTGACACAACAGGCTATGCTTTGTTTTATGATAAGTAAGCGTAACATCACAATTGCGGCATTGTGGTATCCAGCCACATCCTTCGCAACTGATGTAAGGCACATAGCCTCTTCTGTTTTGAAAAACAATGGCCTGCTTTTTTTCCTGCACACAATCCCTCAATGCTTGCATCATTTGTGGACCAATAAAATTGTCGGCCCCCTTCTTGGATATTGGTTTTTCTGTAATGATAATTTCAGGCAAAGTGGCTGCGCCAAATCTTTCATTCAATGCAACATATCCAAACTTATGCTGCATAGCATTATGGTAGGTTTCAATAGCAGGAGTAGCACTTCCCAGCAATACTTTTGCTTGCAGTGAAATGGCATAAAATATTGCAGCATCTCTGGCATGATAGCGTGGTGCAGGATCTTGTTGTTTATAAGAACTATCATGCTCTTCATCTGATATAATGAGTTGAAGATTTTGAAAGGGCAAAAACAAAGAAGATCTGGCTCCTAACAACACTTTTATTTCACCACTTTTCACCTTGTTCCAGAGTTCTACCCTTTCCTGGGGATTAAACCGTGAGTGATAAACAGCAATATAACCTCCAAAATTTTTTTCCAATCGTCTAATGAGTTGGGAGGTGAGTGCTATTTCTGGAAGCATATACAAGGCCTGTGCATTGGCACGAATCACTTTTTCTATGAGTTGAATATAGATTTGTGTTTTACCACTACCGGTGATGCCATGTAGCAAACATACATTTTTTGTTTCCCATTCTTTTTCTATTTCAGCAGCTGCTTGCTGCTGTGCTTCAGACAAAGTGAAGTCTATTGCTATTATAGGAGCTAAAGATTTTACACGGCTTACAGATTTTTTTTCTATGTTTAGAATGCCTTTATCTACCAATCCTTTTAATTGTGCTACCGATGCTTCTGCTTTCTTTAGAAGTGCAGCCTGTGTTACTTCTCCTTCAGATTTTATAAGGTGTAAAAAAGCCAACAATAACTGCATTTGCTTTGGCGCTCTTGTGCCATTGTTGAGTAGTTTTTCCAAATTATCTTCAAGATGATAATCCGGATGCAGCACTACATAGTTGTCGGTTTTCGCTTTGTATTTTTCTTTTAATTCTTCCCATACAAAGCATACCTGTCTTGCTATCAACTCTTTGATTACAGGATATACTTGATGAGTATCTAATAGGAGTTGTACTTCTGATAGGTTAAGCTGCTTTCGAATACTCAAGGCTTCTGCTACAATATATTCTCTGTTATCTAAAGCAGAAAAATCTTCGTTGTGCATTTCATTCCAAACTACAATGGTTTCACTGCTCAACTTCAAATGAGATGGTAAAGCTGCTTGCATTACCTCCCCTTCGCTGCACATATAGTATTGGGCCATCCACTGCCAAAGCCGGAGCTGGTGGAGGGTGATGAGTGGCTCTGTATCCAAAACATTTTGTATAGGTCTGGGTTCAAAACTGGAGGGCTTATCTGTGTGAATTTTTTTTACAATCCCGGCATATCTTTTTTTCCTCAATTCTACTTCTACACGCATACCCGGTTGTAGCATACTAACATATGGCTGGGGTATGCTCCAAGTATAATTCTTTGGCAGTGCAAGTGGAATAATTATTTCTGCGTAATAGGTTTGTTCATTTGCGAACAGCTCGTTCATCATTCAAAAAAAATGAAAATACAAATGCAACAAAAATATTATTCTTTGACAAGTTGAATGCATCTTAAAAAAACTTCTCAAAGCAATTTAGCCAGATAGAGCGTTAAGTGCTACCATTTTATAATTTCATTATTGTTACAGCTTTGCATTTATATTTATCGTTTTTTTCTCTTAGCATTCAATTGAATAGTAGTAAAAATTTAGTGAATCGCTATTGAGATATATTTTTGAAAACCCCATTTCCTATATTGCTCACCAAATTGTATTCCCATGAAGTTTTTTGTACATCAGGATATTTCACTTGCCCACACTATTGATACTTCATTTTACTTAGAACCTAAATTTTATGAAGCATCCAAAGAACAAATATTTGCACCATCCTGGCAGTATGCAGGATTTGCAGCACAAGTAGCGGAGCCTTATCAGGCGCAGCCATTTATTTTGCTTGAGCATTTTCTGAATGAACCAATTGTACTTACCTGCGATGAAAACAAAGAAATACATTGCATGAGTAATGTTTGTACGCACCGCGGCAATCTATTGGTCTATGAGCCATGTAAGTCAAAGCACCTTCGTTGCCGATATCATGGTAGGCAGTTTGCTATGAATGGCTGCTTTCTATCCATGCCGGAGTTTAAAGAAGTTCAAAATTTTCCGTCAGACAGTGATAATCTGCATCGCTTACCGCTTTTTAAATGGGGGCAGTTATTGTTCACTTCATTAACTCCATCTTTGCCAGCAGCATTATACTTAAAAGAAATGATGGATCGGGTAAACTGGCTTCCGATGGACAAGCTGGTGTATCATCCGGAATTATCAAAAGATTATACTGTACAAGCAAGCTGGGCATTATACTGCGAAAATTATCTAGAAGGATTTCACATACCATTTGTACATGCAGGACTCAATCAGGTATTAGATTTTGGGGAATACACCACTGAAATATTTACCTATTGCAATCTACAGCTTGGCATTGGAAAAAAAGGAGATAGTTGCTTTACCATTCCGGAGGGCTCACCCGACTATGGCAAAGAAGTAGCAGCTTATTATTTCTGGGTATTCCCAAATATGATGTTTAATTTTTACCCATGGGGTTTATCCTTAAATATTGTAGAACCTCTTACGGTGGATACCTGCAAAGTCCGTTTTTTAAGTTTTGTATATGATAATTCAAAATTAAATATTGGCGCAGGTAGTGGTTTAGATACTGTAGAACATGAGGATGAAGAAGTGGTGCAGCAGGTGCAAAAAGGCATAAGAAGCAGATTCTATCATCAAGGCAGATATTCAGTAACAAGAGAGCAGGGCACACATCATTTCCATTCGCTTATAGCATCACATCTATCATGAAAATATTAGAAAGAAAGCTAGGTGCTGCCACCTCAATTGCCATAGTGGTGGGTGGTGTGATAGGTAGCGGTATTTTTATGAAACCCGCATTAATGGCTGGACAGTTGGCAAATCCTTTGCTTTTAATTTCTGTATGGATTGTAGCTGGCATCATTACATTATTCGGTGCCTTGAGTAATGCCGAAGTGGCTGCTATGATTCCAGAAACCGGTGGACAATATGTTTTCTTTCAAAAGATGTATGGGTCTGGTTTTGCATTTATGTATGGGTGGGCAGCTTTTGCTGTTTTTAATACAGCTGGCAATGCAAGTATTGCTTATGTATTTGCACAGTATGCCAACTATTTTATAAACCTACCCCGCTTTTCTGATGCCGTTGAAAAAGCAAGTGCATTTCATATACCATTTGTGGGTACACTGTATCTTCTTGAAAATGCTGGCTTAAAATTACTGACCATTTTTATTGTATGGTTGCTAAGTGCCGTCAATTATATCAGCGTATTGTATGGTAGTGCTTTGCAAAGAATACTTACGGCATTAAAAGCAATTGCCATTGTAATGCTTGTATTTGGAATTCTATTTTCAGGAAATGGTAGCGCTGCAAATTTTTATACTCCTGGGGCAGATTGGGAAATGAAACATCAGGGCTTACTTGGTGCTTATATTACAGCATTAGCTGGAGCATTCTGGGCTTATGATGGTTGGAATAATATTACCTTCATTGCCGGAGAAATAAAAGAACCACAGAAAAACATTCCACGTAGTCTTTTTTGGGGCTTATTGTTTTGTGTTATCATTTATGCCTTGGTAAATCTTGCATACCTCTATGTAATGCCTGTAGATGCAATGAAGCATTCGTCATTCATAGCCAGCGATACTGCTACTATTTTGTGGGGTATAGCTGGTGGAGGCATCATAGCATGCATGGTTATGCTAAGTACATTGGGCACAGCCAATGCCAATATACTTGCTACAGCACGTATTACCATGGCAATGGGTAAAGAAAGCAGGCTTTTTTCATTTGCGGGCAAAGTGCATCCTCGATTTGCTACACCTGGCAATGCACTTTTGCTGAATGGTGTATGGAGTACATTGCTGATATGCAGCGGCCCATTTGATATGCTTACTGATATGTTGGTTTTTGTAACTTGGTTTTTTTATGGAATGAGTGCATTAGGCGTTTTCGTACTGAGGCATAAATTGAAAGATGCGGATAGACCATATAAAGTATGGGGATACCCAATTGTCCCATTTTTATTTGCAGGCTTTACACTCTTTTTCTTAGTAAGTACTTTGTACTATGATATATCAAATTACATGACCGGACAATCGGAACTTATCAATTCTTTGCTTGGCGTATTAATAACAGCTATTGGCCTACCTGTTTATTATTTTAGTGTGAAGAAGCAGTAAGAATAAATTCTACCCACTTTAAGTAAAAAAGAAAAATATGTTGACTTTATATTTGGGTTAAATCAATATAAATAAACACGTTGAATGATGATGTATGTATTGCTCTCATGGATGTACTATAAGCAAAAAAATCATTGCGTAGCAAAAATTAATACCTATAGATGGGTAACATACATGGTAGTTTGTTGTTCTACTAAAGAATTTTTGAAATGGAATAAATTTTTAAAAAAATTGAATTATGAATCAGGAGATTAAATATAACTACAAAACTTTCATCGAAGAAACAGGTGCAGATCGACTGATTGATACATTACAGCAGGATCTCACAGATAATGGCAATAAACCAATGCCTCATTATAGTGATATGATTGCTGTGGAGAATAACAGAACATATCAATATGTAAACTATGTGCAAGAAGGCGGGGGTGTGCTTGGTGTTGCACTTATTGGTTATACTTATGTACTAGAAAAACTGGGCTTCAGATTTTTAAAATTAGCTGGCACAAGTGCTGGGGCAATCAATACGATTCTATTAGCTGGTACAGACAAAAAAAATTATGAGAAGTCTGATTATTCATTTGAATATAAAAGTGAAATTATACTCCAAGAAATGCTAGATTTTAATCTCTGGAAACTAGTGGATGGAAGTAAATTTGGTAAGTGGCTCATAAAAATGTTTGTATCCCATCCAAAGCGTATTGGCATACTAAAAAACATTATTTTATTTGCCTTGGCTACTCCTTTTCTTTTTTCAATCATCGCAGTATTTGGAAGGGTATTATTTGGCCTCTGGCCTGCGGCAGGATTAATAAAAGTTTATGATGTATTGGTTGTCGTTTCTTTTATTGCACTTATTGTTTTACTGATTGTACTTGGGGTAATCATTTATTATGCATGGCGATTTAAAAGAGCAGGTTTTGGGATTAACCCAGGTCAGGAATTTTACAAATGGATTGAAAAAATTCTCTCCAAAAACAACATTAAAAATATTGCAGATTTAGAAGCTAAAATGAAAACAGAAATTGGGGATGCACATCTTCGACCTGAGCGTAGTGCACTACAAATAGCAGGAGACAATGACCATATATCTCCACCATATATAACCCTTGTAACCAGCGATATCACCAATGAATCTAAAGTTGAATTTCCTGCAATGGCTGCTGATTATTACGAAAACCCAGATGCGGTAAACCCTGCAGATTTTGTAAGAGCCTCCATGTCTATTCCAATATTTTTTGAGCCCTTTAAAATAAGTGTGTCAAAGCGTGTAAAAGATCAGAGCAATTTTCAGCAAGACCGTATTACAAAAAGAAGTTATAAAAACAGAGAAACATACCAGGCATTATTTATTGACGGTGGAGTACTTTCAAATTTCCCTTACAATGTATTTCACAATCCTAAAATAAAAATTGCAAGAATGCCCACCTTTGGTGTTCGTTTAGAAGATGAAGATCATATAGATTTAAATAAGCCCAAGAAGTCATCTATGCTTGCTTTTACAGGGCTACTAAAAAAAATATTCAACACCATACGATTCAATTATGACCGTGAATTCTTAAAAAAGAATGCAGTGTATGAAATGTGTATTGGACATGTGGATATGGAAAAACAAAACTGGTTAGACTTTAGTATTAGTTATGAAAAACAAAAAGAGCTTTTTATAAAAGGTGTGGAAGCCGGCATTGCATTTTTTAAAGGAGGTACTGTATGGATAGATGGCAAGTCAAAACAATTTGACGCCTTTGATTGGGAAAAATTCAAAATAGAAAGGGAGAAGATTGTATGAGATAGACCAATATCAATTATCCTACATAAACTATTTTTTATTGCATGTACACCATCAATGAAAATATCGGTTTATCCTATTATATTTCTATACAATGTGTTCAGAATGGATAAACTTTTAAGCATTTCATACAAGTCCTATAATTTTGAACGTCATCAAAAGAAAATTTCAAAATTAGAAAATGGCAAAAATTAAAAAAAGTCTAAATGCTTCCTTAGTTTTTCATATTTTCAAAATCAATGAAACCCTTCAGAAAAATGGGGATATGCTTACCAAAGATTATGGCATAACCACACAGCAATGGCTTATCCTGCTTTATTTGGCCAATGATCCTAATATCATTTATCTACAAGAAAATCCACAGGAGAAACCTTTATTGGCAAAAGAACTGGCTGATGCTATGAATGTGAGTAGGGCAAATATTACAAATCTGATTAATGTACTGTTAGAAAAGGGACTTATAGCTCAGGCATTTGACAAGCATGATCGGCGTAGAAAAAGACTATTACTTACAAAAGCCGGTGATGAAATTATTAAAAAATTAGAAATAATCAGACAAGTTGGTAATGACAAATTATTAGCAGATTTTTCAAAAGAGGAGAAATTAAAGTTTATTGAATTTATTCAAAAATGTTTGGAGGTTTTAAAAAGAGATTTTAAATAAACCTTACACTGTAGCAAGGTAGATATTTATTTACTTGACCTGCATACTCGTCCTAAATGAATCACTATTTGTTTAAAGTATTTTACTAAGGATTACTTTCAATCTTTTCTTCATTTTCAGATTTTTCAGGCAGTTTAGCAGGATTGGAAACAGGCTCCGGATCTAATACATCCATAAACAAATCATATTTTGACTTTGGTCTTTTTGAATCTAACCATTGAAAACCATTGAGCCGCATGGTAACATGATCCACCTGACCCATTGGATAACTTGTACCATCCAAGTTTACTCGGAATACTACTTTTTCGGCTTCCTTATTTTTAAAAAACATATCAATCATATCCGCAGATGACTTGTTTACACCTACGTATTTCCCTCCATCGTCCTGAGCATAGTACACACTTTCTGCATTGCCCTGTGCCCTCACTTTTTGAAGATTGCCAGAGGTGTCAAAATATCCTCGCATGGTTCTTCCTCTTACTTGATTATAAAAATCCTCTTTGGTTCTTTGTATGCTAAGGGCATTCTCAAAAACGTATAATTCCTTTGGCTTTTTATTGCCAGTAAATAAATAAATAGTATCTCCTGTAATCTGACTTTCCTGGCCCCACACCACAGGATTTTTGAAGAGCCTAAACACACTGTCTTCTAAGCTCAAGAAAAGACTATCACCCGCAGCTTGCAGGCTGTCTGAAAATATACGCACATGAAAATAGGCTTCTATAAATCGATCTGCACTGTCTGCTTTTGCACTAACTTTAATGGGCTGTTGTATAGATGAATCTACAAGAGGGATACTGTCTGCTTTTGTGCTGTCATTAATGGGCTGTTGTATGGATGAATCCACAATAGGGGCACTATCTTTTGTCTTCAGTTCCGGAATATTTCTTACCAGCCTCAATGCAGATAACTTAGCACTAAAAAATGTATCAGCAGCTACAAAAACTGAATCATTCTCTTGTTTTAAAATGAGTATTGGTCTTTGAGTGGCAAGAAATGAAGAGGTCTTTTTATTCGACTTTAAATTATTAGCAAGTATTGTTACACCTTGTGCTGTATCCTTATACACCACATTGCCATTGGCCTCACTAAACCCTGTACTATCATCAAATGCAACATCATCCGCATCTAAAACTGTAGTACTGTCTTCAATATGTGGCCTTCGGCCAAAATACGTTTTACGAGCTTTTGCGTCATAGTATCCTGAACTGGTTAGCACTTTTCGCTTGCCACTTAGTATTTCCGTTGGTGCTACAAATGTAGCAATACCGGTTTCTGTATTGTATAGCAGCGTATCCGTTTTTAGTACGTATTCCGGATCTGTTAGTATTACTTTTTTCTTAAAATAAATATCCTTTGTATCTCCATAATAAAATCCTTCATTGCTGGTTAAAATTGTTTTTCCATTTACAACCTTCCCCGGAGTTGTATAGATACCAAGTTTTGTATTGACATCATAGGTGAGCGATTTTGTTGTAAGTGTGCCTTTGCCATCTGTCAGTTTTACATTTTTGTCTAAATAAGCTTTTTTTTCCTGACCATTATACTTCAAATAATCAGCATAAGTATGAATGCTATCAGCATCGTTGATGTGCACATGGCCATAGGCCTGCATCTGATTCAAGTTTTTGTTGATGACTACACTGTCACAATAAAAAAGTGTAGCCTCCTGTCTGATAATTACATTTCCTGCAGCACTCTGGTATTCTACACTATCAATCTTTTGATAGTTTAATCTCAAAGCCTGAACGATATAAATCTGACTTGTATTAAGGGGTCTTGTAGTATCTGTATAATTTGTTTGTGCATTAACCTGATGGCAATAAAATAGTATAAAAAATAAAAACAGTGGTTTAACCATTTTCATCCCAATACATAAATTTTGTTGCAATTTCATTCGAATAAAACTCAATACCAGCGATTAAATTAGGGCTTTTTTGTTGCAGAATCTTGTTGTGGTAATGGCTGTTGTAAATAACCACCTTTATCCTTTTTCCCAAATACAGAAATATTTACATAGCGTTTTGGATTTACCCTTAAATCATCCATGAGTGTATTTAGACTTCTTACACTATTATTTAAGTTGGTGTACAAAGTTTCGTCATTTATCAATGAACCCAAACTACCATTTCCTGCATTTACTTTTGATACAATATCATTCAATTGTTTCATACTTGCATCCAATGATTTCATAGTTGTTTCTAAATCCAACTTTGAAAACTTTGCGGTAGTGGTTTCCAAATTACTTAACGTACCTGTTATTTTATCATTGTTGTCGGCAAGGGTTTTTGTAAAACTATTCACATTATTTAATGAGCCGGCTAAAGCACCAGTTTGTGTATTGAGTAATTGCTGCAAAGAAGAAGTACTCACCACAATGCCAGCAGTGGCTTGATTCAAATTACTGATTACACTTTGCAAATTATTTTTTGTAGAGGGATCTAGCACTGAATTTACATTGAGCAATACTGTATCTAAAGATGAAAGGGTTTTTTGAATTTGATGACTGATGGGGTCCAACTTTGAAGATATACCTTCAAACATACCGGCGGATTCTTGTGTGAGCAATGTGTCCCCACTCTGAAGATATTCTTTACTGTTTCCCAATATAATTTTAATAGATGGTGTGCTTAGTAAAGACCCTTCGATGATGGCAATAGAATTTTTTGGTATCTGATAACTGTCTTTCAATTTTATTTCAACGATAATTTCTTGTAAGGTAATGTCTGCTGCTTCTGTGGCATACACATTTCCCACTTGAAACCCATTAATAAAAACGGGGTTGCTAGCCATCAATTGGCTGGTTTGTTTATATTTTGCGTACAAAAAATTACCTGTTTTAAATACACTTCTTCCTTGCAAAAAATTATAGCCTAACACTAAAAAGGTAAGGGCTACAATGGTAAGAGCACCTATTTTGGTTTCATTGGAAACTTTCATATTAGAATTTTACAGGTTTTGTTTTATAACCTGTCTGTTTAAAACTACCAAGTCGATAAGTCAACTTGCTACTTTCAAAAAAGCAAAGCTAACAGATAAAGCGAAGTAGGCAATAAATACCGGTTAAAATTACTGACCCGGTTCTGCAACATCCTGCATAGGAGTGGGCAGCGTATTAGATTCCAAAGCTGATTTATATCTAAGTATTGCTTTTGTAACAGCATCGCATATTTGATATTGGCCTTCCTGGCTATTCAAATATTCTTCCTCTTCAGGATTTGTGATATAGCCCGTTTCTACCAGCACACTCGGCATAGCTGTGGCTTGTAAAACCCATATACCTGTTTGTCTTTGGCGTGCATCTCTGCTTATTCTGCCGGATTTTTGAAACTCTTCTTCAATCATCAAAGCCAAGTTGGCACTTCTGGTAAAATATTGCTGAGTTTTGAGGGTGTAAAGAATTCTCTTTTCTGGACTATCAGGATCAAAATCACCAACTTCATCTATCATAGTACTATCTGAATAGAGTGATTCATTTTCACGAAGCGCCACTTCTTTAGCATCATTTTTATGTACAGCCCATATATATGTTTCGGTACCTTTTGCCGGATTTGGCGTAGTCCAATACCGGTACTGAGGTACCTGCTTTGTATGTTTACGTCTTTTACTTCCCTTGCCGGTATAATATGTAACGGTTTTGTATCCGGAAATTTCACTATGTTTTGTAGGAAAAGCGGCATTACAATGAATACATACAAATAAATCTCCCTTTGCTTGATTTGCGATATTTGCTTTTAAGGAAGGATGCTGATAAATATCAATGGTCCTTGTCATTACTATCCGTACCTCAGGTAAGGCTTTTTGTAAAACTTCCTGCAATTTTAATGAAACAGCCAAACTAATATCTTTTTCGTAAGACATTGCCCCAGCTGCGCCAAAATCTTTGCCTCCATGGCCTGCATCAATTACTATTGTTTTAATACCAGCTGCTTGTTGTTTAACTGAAGGCTGAATTCTAAAGGCATTAGCGACAACAGAGCATATAATAATCAATATAAAAGGAATCAGTTTTTTTAACATTCAACTTTATTTTATTAAGTTAGACAGATAACCATATAAAATCCGAACTCCTACATTTGCCATTCTCAAATATGGACAATAAAAGCGCAAATATAATAACCATAAGATTTTTTATAACTGTGGTTTTTACTTTAACGCTATTTAAGGGCCAAACACATACGCTTAAGCTTTGTGAACATAAAACATTAACATTTTCCGAAAGGAATACGGCTATTAAAAAGGTTATAACCTTTTTTTATTTTGATACTATTCCTGTGAATGATAGTGTTCCAAAAGGAGGTGTACGAGTTATAGATTCGGCTATCAGTAAGGATAGCTTTTCAATACAAAATAATCGTAGTCCAACAATTGACACTTTTCTAATCTCAAAAGATAGCCTTGATGCTCCGGTGCATTATACAGCAGAAGATAGTGGTGTGCTGTATATTCCTGAAAAACAATTTATATTATATGGAAAAGCTAAGACAACCTATACGGATATCAATCTGGATGCTAATACAATCATTTATGACCAGCAAACACAAATGCTGAAAGCCTATGGTGGTACTGATACCTCAAAGGGAAATGTATTAAATAAACCAAAATTTACCCAAGGTGGTACAGAGTCGATAATGGATACACTTTTCTTCAACATGAAAACACAAAAAGGCCTCACAAAAAATACCTATTACAAGGAAGGTGAACTATTTGTAAATGCAGAACGTGTAAAAAAGGTTACAAAAGATGTGGCATATGCTTACAAAGGTCGTTTTACAACCTGCAATTTGGACACACCGCATTTTGCAATTAGGGCACGCAAATTAAAAATGATAAATAACAAGATTGCGGTAAGTGGGCCTGCCTTTCCCGAATTTGAAATGGTGCCCATGCCCATTGGTATTCCATTTGGCATCTATCCGCTCAATAGAGGTAGACATACAGGTTTGCTACCACCTCAGTTTGCACAAAATGAAAGTTTTGGATTGGGCTTAGAAGGATTAGGGTTTTACAAAGTAATCAATGAAAACTGGGATGTTACAACCAGAGCTGATCTTTACAGTTATGGTGGATGGAAAGTGGATATTAATCCAAACTATTTTAGACGATATAAATACAGAGGGAATTTACAACTTAGCATACAGCGTACAAAAATCTTAAATACTAGTGGTGGATTTAATAAAGAAGAGTTTAGCATTACCAAAGGATATTTCATTACTTGGTCTCACACCAGTGATACAAAGGCGAGGCCTGGAACCAGTTTCAGCGCAAACGTAAGAGCAGGTAGCACAAAATTCAATAGCTTAGTTGCTAATAATGCTTTTAGAAATTTTGAAAATCAACTGAGTTCATCCATCAACTATGGTAAGGTTTGGAATGAAGGGAAGATGAATTTGAATGTGAGTGCTACTCACAATCAAAATAACAATACGGGTATAATAAATGTAAACCTGCCCAATATCAATTTTGCAGTAACAACCATATATCCATTTCAAAAGAAAGAGCAGGTTGGTACGCAAAAGTGGTATGAAAAATTAGGAGTCTCATATAATACAAGCATTCTAAGCCAAATGTCATTTTATGATTCGGCATTTGATATCAACAGATTATTAGACACCATTCGTTGGGGGGCCCGGCATAGCATTCCTATCTCTGTTTCTTTACCTCCTGCAGGGCCTGTAATCATCAGTCCATTTATTAGCTATGATGAAAATTGGTACAGCATAAAAAATAGTTATAGCTGGAATGAAACGCAGAAGAAAGTAGATACCACCACACGCAAGGGTTTTTATACAGCAAGAGATATGAGCTTTGGCATATCTGCAAACACAAGAATTTTTGGTACCCTCCAATTTAAAAAAGGACATATTCTTGGTATTCGCCATGAAATAAAACCATTTGTCAGCTTGAGTTATAGCCCAGACTTAGCCAAGCAATATATCAAACAAGTACAAATAGATAGCAATAAGAATTTTATACAGGTAAATGAATTGCAAGGCAATATAGTACCCGCATTTGGCGGTGGTGAATTTGGAGGTATAAGTTTTGGCTTAGACAACCTGCTTGAAATGAAAGTACGCGACAAAAAAGATACCAGCGCATCAGCCACAAAAAAAGTACGACTGATAGATGGCTTTAATATTACCAGTGGGTATAATCTGGTAGCCGATAGTTTAAACTGGAGTAACTTCAATATAAGCATGCGTAGCACTCTTTTTGAGAATGTCAACATAACAGGAAGTGCCAACATTGATCCTTATGATGTAGATACTATTGGAAGAAAGATAAATAGTCTTCTATGGAAGCAAGGCAAACCGGGTAGATTAAACTCAGCAAGTCTTGCACTAAGCACCAGATTTCAAAGTAAGAAGAAGGACGAAAGAGCAGATGAGGACCGTGTACCGGAAGACGATTTTGTAACCCCAGACGAGCAACAACGTGAACTGGAATACATTCGCCAAAACCCTGCCGATTTTGTTGACTTTAATATACCTTGGAGTTTATCTCTAAGCTTTTCGCTCAATTTAAGTCAAAATTATAACAGATCATTAAAGCAGTTTGAAACAAATATCAATAGTAATGTCAATTTGAATGGCGACTTGAGTATTAGCCCAAAATGGAAGATTGGTGGAGGAACATTTTTCGACTTTAAAACTATGAAAATCCAAACAGTATCTATGTTTCTTACCAGAGAAATGCATTGTTGGCAAATGGCTATAAATGTTCAAGTAGGCCAATTCAAGTCCTTTAATATTACTTTAAATCCAAAGTCAGGGATATTGAGAGATCTGAGAATTAATAAGCGTTTTCTTCAGCAATAAACTGATGAAGAATATTATGAAATGGTAGAACTCCCCTTAATGCTGGTAAGTTTGCAATTGGCATGTTATACAAACATCTGATAATTGATTAATGATGAAACATGACATAGAAAACAAAAGCGGATATTAAAAAATACCCGCTTTTGTGGACCCACCAGGGCTTGAACCTGGGACCCCCTGATTATGAGTCAGGTGCTCTAACCAACTGAGCTATAGGTCCTTCCTTTTAGGAAAGAGCGCAAAAATAGAGCTTTAGCGTATTCAACCAAATACAATATTTAATAATATCGTCATTCAAAGGCCATTTTATATACTCGTTTAATTAATTCTATAAAAATAATTTGGGTATTACCATGCACAAGGCTACTTTTGCACTCCATTAATTAATGGCCCGTTCGTCTATCGGCTAGGACATCTCCCTTTCACGGAGGAAAGAGGGGTTCGATTCCCCTACGGGCTACTAAAATCTCTGTACAGTTTACAGAGATTTTTTTTTATACAAAACATCAAAATCTCCTACTATTAACACTCTCTTTTGAGAAAAATGAATTCAAACTACTCACCATCCTATTAGACAGACATTATTTTGGACAATTGAGATATTTGTCCTAACCATTTCCGAACTCGCAGAATACTTTTCTTTAGTTAATTTTTAAAAACATTCTCTTTACTCAACACCTATACCTCTTTTGATGTATAAACTTCAATGCGAATAAAAAAAGCCGTTCAGTTTACTGACCGGCTTCAATGACTTATATCCTTAAATGAAAAGCCTTATACCCTTTTATCCATGCCCTTTTTAGGGTTTCAAATTTGCTTTTTGCATGGGGTTTAGACCCTGGCTTTGTCCACGTGCCTGCTGCTGCATTTTAAACATTGTAAGTTTAGATGGTGTTGTGATTTTTGGCCAACTATTATTTGCTTCATTGATGTCTGCCGTTTCTCTCATAGGATCTAACCTTATAGATACTACTTCTTTGTCTTTCATAAATACTTTTGATACTTTAAGCTCATTCTTTCTCCATATTTGTGCGGGTAGTCGGTCAATTTCTTTTGTACCATCTGCATAAGTCCATTCAACAATCAGCGGCATAACTAATCCACCTTTATTTGAACAGGTTATTTCATACAAATACTTGCCAGCATAAGCAGCTCTTGTAGCTTCATCAATCGTTTCATAAGTAACCGGTTGCACTTTATATTTATAAGTAGAATCATAAGCTTCTAACCCACGTGCATAGCGCCAGTAAAAATCACGGAGCGTTGTATCTACATCCGTTTGAAATTGAATGTTTTTATCCGCCCTATTGCGCACTTTACTGATATCATCAAAAGAGGGAACAGCAGGCTTATCAATATTTCGAGTGCTGTCCGGATTTATTTTACCAAGCCAGAAAGGCATGATGGATTTTGGCTGAGCATCTTTATCAATTTTATAATATTTTACGGTATCAATGGCTATATCAACGGGGTCTGTGCCATAAAACCATCCACGCCAAAACCAATCCAAATCCTCGCCACTGGCATCTTCCATTGTTCTAAAAAAATCACCTGGTTCAGGATGTTTAAATGCCCATCGCTGCGCATAAGTTTTGAATGCAAAATCAAACAGCTTACGACCCATTATAGTTTCTCTCAATATGTTAAGACCAGTAGCAGGTTTGCTATATGCATTTGGACCAAACTGAATAATATTTTCACTATTTGTCATAATGGGTTCCAGTTGATCTTTTGGCAGCTTCATATAGTCAGTAATAGTAAATGCAGGGCCTCTCCTACTCGGAAACTTATTGTCAAAAAGTTCTTCACTGAGATACTCCACAAAAGTATTAAAACCCTCATCCATCCAACTCCATTGGCGTTCATCACTATTAATAATCATGGGGAAGAAATTATGACCCACTTCGTGAATGATAACGCCAATCATACCATTTTTAGTGGCTTCTGTATAAGTGCCATCCTTTTCAGTACGGCCATAGTTGAAACAAATCATTGGGTATTCCATTCCATTGGAAGCTTCCATACTTTGAGCCACAGGATAAGGATAAGGTATCGTAAATTTTGAATAAGATTTAATGGTATGTGCTACCAACTTCGTGGAGTAGGGTCTATACAATCCATATGCTTCTTTGCCATACATACTCATACACATTACACGCCTGCCTTCTACAAAAGTAGGCATGGCATCCCACACCAATTTTCTGCTACTTAGCCAAGCAAAGTCACGAACCATATCAGCTTTAAAAATCCAGGTTTTAGTAGCAGCACTTTTTATTTTTTCTGCTGCTTTTGCTTCATCAAGTGTTACTATCTCTATTGGTTCTGTTGCATTTTGTGCCTTTGCCCATCTGGCAAGCCTGGTAGAATTTAATACTGTATTATAATTTTGACACTGTCCTGTGGCTCCTACTACATGATCAGCAGGCACAGTCATTTGCACTATAAAATTTCCAAAGGTCAGTGCAAACTCTCCACGCCCTGTAAACTGGTGGTTTTGCCATCCTTGAAAATCGCTGTACACGCATAACCGTGGGTACCATTGTGTCATAGTAAATAAATAATTATCATCTTCCGGAAAATACTCATACCCGCCTCTTCCAAAATATTTATTTCTATCAGCAATCTTATAATTCCAATCAATATTAAAGGTGTACTTGATACCGGGTTTTAGTGCCTGAGGCAAATCAATACGCATCATGGTTTTATTGATGGTATAACTTAGAGATTTACCCAATGCATCTGTTACTTTGGTTATGATATCTCCATAACCATTGTCTGTACGCTGCTCTTCCATTCGGGTTAATGTATTGATATCAACCTGATCGTTTAATGATGAGCCATCTGGATAGGCCGCATTATTTATAGTGCTATGTTGGTTTTCATCCAACTGAAGCCATAAATAAGAAAGTGTATGCGGTGAATTATTGTAATAAGTAATGCTTTCACTGCCTGTAAGTTTTAATGCTTTTTCGTCTAATGAACATTTAATATTATAGTCACAACGCTGCTGCCAATAGTTAGGGCCCGGTGCGCCGCTCGCTGTACGATATTCATTTGGTGTAGGCAGAATCGTACCTAATTGTTCAAACTTATTTCCATGATTACTTCCCGGATTATTTTGAATATTCTGGGCTATGATTGAATTTGTGCATACAACCATTAAGAGTAGGAGAAATTGCTTCATTGTATTTTTTTAAAATGATATTCGGCTTATTATCATTGTGATTGCTACTATAGCTATTAACGTGATAGTCACAAACTGCCAGATATTTTGCCGAAGGCGCAAAATACCAGTCAAGAGGTAATTCAACAAAAGAATTACACCAATGATTATCATTTGTCCAGCTTCTAATCCAATATTAAAGAAAAATAATGGGCCTAAAATGGATTGCTCATGCCCCAGCAGGCTTAAAAGTAAGCTACTAAATCCAAGACCGTGAATGCATCCAAATGAAAGTGTAATGATGTAGAAAAATACGGATGAAATTCTATACGCATGCCATACATTAATGATATTATAAACCGCTGTTATCAATATGGTTATTGCAATGAATAATTCAGTTAATGCCTGTGGCAATACTATAATTTGCAAAGTACTCAAGGCTAAAGATATACTGTGGCCAATGGTAAATGCAGTAATCAACCAGAATAGTTTTTTCCATTGAAGTGCAGCGTTTCCAAGGCATAGTGTTGCAACAAAAAGAATATGATCTATGCCAGCAAAATCGAGTATATGAGTGAACCCGGTTGGAAAATAAATTTGGAAATTTGACATTGATTCTGTGTGGCCTCACCCCAGTTCCCTCTCCTCTCGGAGAGGGAACTGGGAATTGTTATTTTTGTACAAAAATACTATCATTTTATTCCCTTCTTATATGAAAAAATGGAGTGTTTTTTTTTTACTTCCACCTATTGTTATTCCTAAGCCACCATCTATACGAATAGCAGTGCCATTTATAAACCTTGCTTTATCGCCGCTAAGGTAGAAAATCAATTCAGCAACTTCTTCTGGTGTGCCAATTCTACCACTTGGGTGCATTTGAATACATTCCATCAATACCGCATCTGGATTTGGTGATAGAGCTATAGCCTCCCTCAGCATGGGAGTGTCAATAGTGCCCGGGCAAACTGCTACACATCTTACATGTGGAGCATAATCTATAGCAATACTTCTTGTAAGTCCTAATATGGCTGTTTTGGCGGTTGTATAGGCAGCCACATTTTGCTGACTAATAAAAGATTGTACACTGGCTACATTTATAATACTTGTATAACCATTTTCCAGTAGTAGTGGTAATGCATATTTAGCACATAGAAAATAAGAATGAAGGTTTACATTCATTACTTCATTCCACTGATCCATGCTTGTTTGAGATACGGAGCCATAGCGTTGTATACCGGCATTATTTACCAAGCAATTTATTTTTTTGTTTTGCTTTGCAATGATGGTGAAAGCCTGTTGTACCTGAATTTCATCACTAACATCACAAGGTATGAATTGCCAATAGTCTGGTTCGATTTGTATTGGTCTTTGTTTATCTAAAAGTACTACATCATATCCTGCCCTGTGAAATACAATAGCAGTAGCCAGTCCTATTCCCTTGGCAGCACCTGTTATTACAACTGTTTGCATTTTTTTATTTGAGGGTACAATAAATATCTTTCTGGGCACAGGTAAAAATAAATACTTTTTTTATAAAGCATAAAGCATATAGAATTATTTACATTGTTGTCCGACAAAAATGAAAGTTTGTAACTGTCAGTATTAAATTACGTTTAAATTTCATTTTTAAGCATACAAATTCCTAA
>CALAGJ010000195.1 GCA_937892395.1 uncultured Parafilimonas sp. | reverse complement strand
CATTTCCTGGCTGCGGCTGCGGCGTTACAGTTCCTATTTCCACAAAGCCAAAACCAAGACATTCTAATTCTGTAAGCCAACGTGCATTCTTATCAAAGCCCGCTGCCAGACCCACTGGATTTTTAAACGGCAAACCCCAAAGTTCTTTTTCTAATGAAGGATGTGTATAGGTAAAACTTTTCTTTATCAACGACCTTATAAACCCAACAGAAACTCCCCGCTGCAATAAGTACATGGAAAAATAATGTGCATCTTCAGGAGGTAATAAAAACAATAATTTTCTAAGTAGAGCGTACATGCGGCGAAGATAAGGTTGTGGATTTTGACATCAATACTGATTCTATAAAGGATAATGCTATCAGCACATTTGGTGCACAGTTCAACCTAAGAAAAAATCCAAAAAACCTGCAACTTTTTAAACATTGCATTGATAGTTTCCAAGCTACTTTCGTAGTTAAATTATCTTATGTAGGACCTTTCATTTTCGCCCTACGGGCAATGATTATTTCGTGTGAATTACGCTTTGTGTAAAGAAGCAAACTAATCCTAATACTTCATTGAAACAAGGCAGAACGAAGCAACTTTAAAAATTATTACCATAAAAAACTTTTATTGCCATTGTCGGTTATGCCATCTTTCCACATACAAATACCAACACGGTTTTTCAAATATTTCAACTCAAAAATTCCATTCTAATTGTCAACCACTACTTTTACTCCATAATTCTATTGCATGGAGCGTATAGCATTGTTTCCCGGCACTTTTGATCCCATTACTTTGGGCCATATTGATATACTCAAAAGAGCACTTCCTTTATTTGATCAAATAATAGTAGGCATTGGGCAAAATGCCAGTAAAACACCTATGTTTAGTATAGAACAAAGGATTAATTGGGTAAATGAAATTTTTAGAAATGAGCCAAAAGTAACCGCCAGTTTTTATAATGGTTTGACAATACAATACTGCAAAAAAATAAATGCACGTTTTATACTCAGAGGCATTCGGTTTGTGAGCGATTTTGAATATGAAAAAACAATAGCAGATGCCAATAGAAGTTTAGACAGAACTATAGAAACTATTTTCTTGACCGGTGAGCCACAGTATACATCTGTGGCTAGCACTATTGTAAGGGATATACTTAGAAATGGTGGAGATGCTTCATCATTTTTGCCACCGGAAGTAAATGCTACGTTGCTGAAAATGCAGGCATAGCATTGCGTTGTATAATCCCCCCTCCTATTACTTCATTGCCTTCGTAGAATACTGCACTTTGTCCTGGTGCTATACTTTTTGCTGGCTCATAAAAACGCACTGTTATATTGCCGGAGGCATCATTATATAAGCTGCTCAAACTACCACTATCCTTGTATCGAATTTTTGTAATAGCCTCCATGCCATCCTCTATGCCAGCATATTTTAACCAATTTATTTTTGCTACCTGCATTTCAGTGCTTTGTAGATCTGCTTCATCGCCCAGCACTACCGTATTGGTATCGGGCTGAATGGCGGTCACAAACACCGGGCGGCCAAGTGCTATATCCAGACCTTTACGCTGGCCAATAGTATAAAAAGGATATCCCTTGTGCTTACCAATTTTATTGCCCGCAGTATCCGTAAACCAACCACCGCTTACTTTTTCTTCCAAGCCATCTACACGGCGTTTTAAAAAACCACGGTAATCATTATCGGGCACAAAACAAATTTCATAACTCTCAGATTTTTTTGCCAATTCAGGATAACCATAATCATAAGCCATTTGACGGATAGCCGTCTTGCGAAAATTGCCCAATGGCAGGAGTGTGCGGCTCAGCAAATCCTGCTGCAAACCCCATAACACATAGCTTTGATCCTTAGTATCATCCAGGCCTTTGCTAATAGTATAGCGGCCATTTGGCGCATGCACAATATTGGCGTAATGCCCGGTGGCTATAAAATCGCAGCCCATCAAATCTGCCCTTTTGAGCAGGGCACGCCACTTAATATGTGTATTACACATTACACAAGGATTTGGTGTGCGACCAGCCAAGTATTCTTCTACAAAATTGTCTATTACAAAGTCGCCAAACTCCTCTCTTATATCCAAAATAAAATGCGGAAACCCATGCTGTACTGCGGCAGCACGTGCATCATTAAAACTATCTAAATTGCAGCATCCTGTTTCTTTACTACTGCTGCCGGCACTGGCATAATCCCAGGTTTTCATAGTGATACCCACCACCTCATAGCCCTCATGGTGCAGCATAAGTGCAGCCACAGTACTATCAATACCGCCGCTCATAGCCATCAAAACTTTTCCTTTACGGCTCATATACAAATTTGTGCAAAGATAGGAAAATGGCGGGGTGTGGGCAGATGGCTTTAACTGCTGCCAGTAGCAAATATGCTGCACTCAGCATATTTTATTGAATTGATATAAATCCTGATTTTGCAGCTTGTTTAATGCCCTCCAGGCAATGATGGGCTGTGCATACTCATTGCCCATAGGGCGAATAAAACTTCAAAACCTAAAACCTCAAACCCCAAACCTCCAACCCATCCACAAATAAAAGTTAATCAAAAAAATACAGGTCAAAAAAATAATACTACTGTGGTCGTTGTATTTCTCATTTTCTCTACCATTCAAAACCCATAGTTTTGGCCGCATGTGGGTAATATGCCGAAAGGAATGGCAACAGTTTTTTAGTAGTTGGAGTAATTATATTGTATTGGCCGTTTTTCTAATGCTTTGTGGTGTAATATTTTTTGTATTGCCGGATACAAGTTTGTTGGATTTTGGCTATGCTGGTTTGGACAGCTTTTTTGCGCTGGCGCCATTAATATTATTGTTTTTGGTACCTGCCATTACCATGCGCAGCTTGTCTGAGGAATACAAGTCTGGCACCATAGAACTATTGAAAACACTGCCATTTACCAATCGTCAAATAGTATGGGGCAAGTATATGGGGGCACTCATTATACTATTGGCCGCCCTGTTGCCTACCACCATTTATGCCTTTAGTATGCAGCAGCTGAGTGCCACGGGAGGCATTGATGTGGGTGCTGCCATTGGCAGTTATATTGGGTTGTATTTGCTGGGTGCCGTGTTTGCGGCAGCGGGTATATGTGCTGGGTCTTTTAGTCAACATACGATTGTGGCATTTGCTACAGCCGCCTTGCTCTGTATCATATTATATAGTGGTTTTGATGCCATTAGCAAGTTACCCGTTTTTACTTCAAAAGGTTGGGATTACTATGTACAAATGCTTGGTGCCGCATTTCACTACAGACATATCAGCCGTGGTGTTATAGATGTAAGAGATCTCATTTATTTTGTAGGTCTCATTGCCCTTTTTCTCTTCATTACCCAAAAAAAATTAGAAACCATTTAATACAGTGCAGTCTAAGTTTAGGTTTAAAAATAACACTACCATTTCCTTATCCATACTGGGTTTTATTTGTATTGTTTTCGCTTCGCAATGGATACAAGCACGTGTAGATTTAACAGCTGAAAAAAGATTTAGTCTGCATGATGCCACCCGCCAAATGCTTACCAGCATTGATACACCCGTGTATATTACCATTCTACTGGATGGAGATTTGCCGGCAGATTATCAACAACTAAAGCAAGCCACTTCAGATATTCTTTCCTCTTTTAGGAATGAAAATCCTTCCAACATTATTGTACGTTTTGAAAAACCCGGAGAGGGCCTACCGGATAGCAGCCGATTTTATTTATATGATAGCCTACGGCAAATGGGTGTGGCTATGGAGCAAGATATTGATGCCGCTGCCAATACTGATGCTGCTACACAGAGAATCATTTTTCCTGCCGCCATACTGAGCTATGCCGATAAATATCCTGTGGCTATAGACCTTCGCAGTAGTAGAAAAATATTCAGACAATTTAATGTAGTAGATGAAGAACCACAAGAAGATAAAGACGCTACGCTCAATGCTGCCGAAGCACTCTTAGAATACAAATTTGCAAATGCCATCGATAAATTGACGACTACACATACACCTGTGGTGGCATATACCATTGGTAATGGAGAGCCTATAGACCTTACCATCAATGATTTAGGAGAAAGCCTCCGTAATCAATACAGACTGGCCATTTACGATCTTTCAACAACCTATCCTGACCCAAGTGTTATAGATTTGTTGTTGGTGGTAAAACCTACAACAGCATTTTCTGATGAAGAAAAATTAAAGCTGGATCAGTATGTTATGCATGGTGGTAAAATAATTTGGTATGTAGATAAACTCTATGCAGAAATAGATAGCCTGATGCGCAGCCAGGCAGACTTTGTGGCTTATGACAGAAACCTGAATCTGGATGATTTATTTTTCAAGTATGGAGTTCGTATTCAAAGTGATTTGTTGCAGGATTTAAACTGTAGCAAGCTACCCGTAGTAATAGGTCAAAACCCGGATGGCAGTGCCCGCATGCAGCGCATACCCTGGGCATATTATCCTTTTTTGCAAGCACCAGTGCCCAATGCTATTAGTAGCAATTTAGATAGGGTATTGAGTATTTTCCCTTCTGGAATGGATAAGATAAATGCACCTGGCCTGGCACATACTGTTTTGCTATCCACAGATACCAATAGCCGCCGCATGAATACACCCGCTATTGTTAGCCTAAACAGTGTAAAAGATGATGATGATTTAGCCGCATTCAATGCAGCACATATACCTGTGGCTATGCTGGTGGAAGGCAAATTTGAAAGTTTGTTTGCCAACAGACCTACCCCTGCCGTGCAGGACTCTGTGCGTAGGAACATACATGCACCTTTTTTGAAAATGGCCGAGAAGCCAGGTCAGCAGATATTTTGTAGTGATGCCGATTTAGTAACCAATGTAGTCAGTAATACTTCCGGCCCATTGGCTATGGGTGAATTACCCTTAGAAAACTATCGCTTTGCCAACAGAGAATTTTTTCTAAACTGTGTAGATTATTTAGTGAGTAATGCAAAAATATTTGAAACCCGCAACAAAGATTTTACCCTGCGTGTACTAAACAAACAAAAAGTGCAGGAAGAAAAAACGCTTTGGCAATGCATTAATATTGGGCTTCCGCTCATGCTCCTCTTTATCATCACCTTTTTATTCAAATACAGGCAGCAAAAAAAATATACTGTCGGTTCATCAAATAAATTATGACCACACATCAAATTGTATATATAGTATTTGGCTTCGTGCTTTCCTTGGCGCTGGTGTTTGACTTAGGGCTGCTCAATAAAAAAGATAAAGCAGTGAGCACAAAGAATGCATTGCAACAAACCTTTTTTTGGGTAGCATTGGCCATAGCATTTTTTGTATTTATGTGGGCAGAAGAAGGACAGACGCTTGCATTGCAATACCTCAGTGCTTACCTAATGGAGTGGAGCCTGAGTATTGATAATATTTTTGTATTCATACTTATTTTTTCCGCCTTTAAAGTAGAAGAAAAAAATTCGGGTAGGGTACTGTTGTATGGTATATTGATGGCCATAGTTTTTAGGGTTATATTTATAACGGTGGGTGTGGCTCTTGTAGAAAAATTTGCCTGGGTATTGTATGGCTTTGGTGCTTTTCTGATTTATACCGGCTATAAAATGTTTACAGCCACAGACGATGAAGAGTTTAATCCCAAAGAAAGTAAAGTATATCATTTTTTGCAGCTCTATTTGCCCTTAGTGCCGCATGATGGTGGTGGCAAGCTGGTGGTAAAAGAAAATGGTAAAAAATTTTATACCACACTGTTTGTCGTGGTTATGATGCTGGCGGCTATAGACTTAGTATTTTCATTAGATAGCATACCTGCGGTAATGGGTATATCCCGAGATAAATTAGTGATTTACACCTCAAATATTTTTGCTTTGCTTGGTCTGCGTTCCCTATTTTATTTGCTAAGAGGAGCAGTGAGTAAGTTTGATTATTTGCAGCAAGGCATTGCTATTGTATTGATCTTTATTGGTATAAAAATGCTGGGTGAGCATTGGATCAGTGAATGGATTTCAAAAGAAATACAGGTATTCATTTCATTGGGTGTAATTATGCTTTGCATAAGTGGCTCTATCTTCTATAGTATATTTATGAAGAAAAAAGGAGTACCCGCAGATATAGAGCAGGTGCAGGATGATGTGGTGTAGCTTATTGTATAGTGTTGATTTTAATATAAACAATTGTATCAAATACAGGAAATAGGAAGTTGGCTTCGTACGCAGAATGAATACGCTGATGCCACTGCACCCATACGTTTTTTGTGCGTGGATAGCAGGCGAATAGTATTGGCAGCACAAACCCTTTTTTTTGCGCTAAAAACCAATCGTAGAGATGGGCATATTTTTATATCTGAACTCTATGCCACTGGTGTAAAAAATTTTATTGTCCAGCATGGCTTTGATGCTGCATTGTATCCGACAGCAAATTTTATTTTTGTACAAAATAGTTTGGAAGCACTGCAAACAGTGGCTTCCAGACATCGCAAAAGGTTTGAATACCCAGTTATAGGCATTACTGGGAGCAATGGAAAAACAATTGTAAAAGAATGGTTGTATCAACTACTGAGTACAGACAAAAAAATAATAAGGAGCCCCCGAAGTTATAATTCACAAATAGGTGTGCCACTGAGTGTATGGCAAATGGATGCCACAGCAGATATGGCCATATTTGAAGCAGGTATTTCAGAACCCGGAGAAATGGAGGCCTTAGAAATAATAATCAACCCTGATATTGGCATCATTACAAATATTGGTACGGCACACGATAATTTTTTTCAACATAAGCAACATAAGGCCGAGGAAAAAATGAAACTATTTGCAAATTGCAAAGTAGTAATTGCACCTTTGGACGATATTGTTATTGCTACATTATTACCCAATATAAAAGCTAAGAAATTTACCTGGGGTTATCATAAAGATGCAGATGTACAGATTGAATCAATACAAACAGATGGCAGGCAATCCACACTTCGATTAATCATAGCAAAGGAAACAATTGAATTTTATATTCCATTTATAGATCAGGCTTCTATTAGCAATGCTATATGTTGTATTACTTGCTTGGTTTATCTTCAAATACCAGCCGCTATCATTGCGGAGCGCATACAAAACTTACAACCTGTGGAAATGCGTTTACAACTAATGCCTGCTGTAAATGACTGTGTTTTACTCAATGACAGTTATAGTTTTGATTTGGCATCTTTTACCATTGCATTAGAGTTTTTAGAGCAACAGGCAGGTCTTCCAAAAACAGTCATACTTTCAGATATACCACATGCCGCTGCTGATGCATATACACATGTGCTTCAACTACTCCATGCAAAAAAAGTAAACAGATTAATAACCATTGGAAAAGAGTGGGCCAATCAATCGGATAATATAAATATTGCTTCTCACAAACATTTTGAAGACAGTGGCAATTTTTTTGAGCACAGCTCTATCAACGATTTTAAGCAAGAAGCCATACTGCTAAAAGGTGCACGTAGCTTTGGTTTTGAAAAGATTGCTATGTACTTACAGCACAAGGTACATCAAACAGTACTAGAAATAAATCTCACTGCACTCATCCATAATTTGAATGAATATAGAAGGAATTTGAAAACAGGCACAAAGATTATGGCTATGGTTAAAGCATCAGGCTATGGCAGTGGCAGTGCAGAAGTAGCATTGGCCTTGCAATACCATAAAGCAGATTATTTAGCTGTTGCTTATGCAGATGAAGGCGCAGAACTCCGCAGGGCGGGCATTCGCTTGCCCATTATGGTGCTGAATATAGACGCTGCTGCTTTCAATACTTTGATTCAATACAATTTAGAACCTGAAATATTTTCCACCTCTCTCTACCATGCATTCAATTATTTTTTGGATGAGCAGGGTTTAATCAGTTATCCTGTACATATAAAGATAGATACGGGCATGCATCGACTTGGTTTTCCAGCACATGAAATTGATGGTTTATGCACTGCACTAAGGAGTAAGAATAACATGTTTATCAAATCAGTATTTTCTCATTTGGCCAGTGGAGAAGCAGCAGAGGATGATGATTTTACAACACAGCAGGCTAATTTGTTTATCCGTGTATGTAAAAATATTGAGGAAGCTGTGGGGTATGGTTTTATAAAGCATATTGCAAATTCAGCAGGAGCAATAAGAAAACCTGATCTCCAATTTGATATGGTAAGAGTGGGCATTGGTTTATATGGTGTCAATACCTCTGGCAGTGAAGCCTTGCAACTGCATACAGTGGCCAGTTTGAAAACAACTATTGCACAGTTGCATCAGCTCAAAGCGGGTGATACCGTGGGTTATAACCGCAAAGGGAAAATAAATAAAGATAGCATCATTGCTACACTAAGGGTTGGCTATGCCGATGGATACCCAAGAATGTTGAGTAATGGCATTGGCCAATTTTATATCAGGGGATTGATGGCACCAGTAGTAGGTACTATTGCAATGGATATGCTTATGGTAGATGTATCGCATATAGCTGAAGTGCAGGAAGGTGATGAAGCAGAGGCTTTTGGCCATCATATACCTATTCAACAAGTGGCTACTCAGTCCAATACAATAGCTTATGAAATTCTTACAGGTATTGGTCAGCGGGTAAAACGGGTATATGTGGAAGAGTAAAACTTGGATTACCATCTTTCCTCATCACAATTGATATTTGCAGTGGGATTAATATATGCTACTCTTGAATTCCATTTTTCGATTTGCCTTTGAATAATCAGGTCTGTTATCACATCCGCAGTATTAACATCCTTATGCGTGATTAATGTATGTTTCAATTTTTCTTCTGATACATCAATGCTATAAAGTATTTGTATTAATCTGCCGAAATCATGCTGTATGAGTTGCTCAATTTGAGTGAGTATTATCGTTCGCAAATCATCTGATACTGACAATTGTATATACTGAATGGCAACAATTAATTCATTGTCAATATTTCTATTTTCTTGCATCATGAAATCTTATTACTAACATTAGCAACCTATTAAATACTACCTGTTCTTCCACCATCTACAGGAATGCTCACACCATTTACATAAGCAGCTGCCGGTGATGCAAGAAATGCGGCCACATTTGCAATTTCCGCAGCTGTACCAAATCTACCCGCTGGTATTTCAGCCTGCATTTTTTTTGCAATAGCGTCGCTGCTGTTTTGGGTTTTCTCAGCAGTAAGCTGTACAAGATTTTTTAGCCTTTGGGTGTCAGTAGCACCGGGTAAAATATTATTTACTGTTATACCAAAACGGCCAAGTTCATTGGCCATTGTTTTGGACCAGCTTGCTACTGCTCCCCTTATAGTATTGGATACGCCAAGATTGTGCAAAGGTATTTTTACAGATGTAGAAATGATATTGATGACGCGTCCATAACCAGCCTCTTTCATACCTTTCGAAAATGCTTGTACTAAAATATGATTACAAATAAGATGTTGATTAAATGCATGTATAAATGCCATATCCGTTGCATCTGTTATGGGTCCGGCTGCTGGTCCTCCTGTATTATTGACGAGGATATGTACAGTATGTTTTGCGGCAATCTGTTCAACAGCAAGTCTTACAGTGTTGCTATCATTAAAATCAGCAACCATATAACTATGCTGCTGATTGTATGCCATTGGCAATGCATATACTGCTTCTTTTAAAGCTGCATTATTTCTTGCTATTAATATACATGTGGCACCTGCATGTGCCAACTCTTTTGCTATTGCTAATCCAATTCCTTGTGTACTACCACAAACAACCGCAAATTTATTTTCTAATGATATGTCCATAATATAAGATGTGGTGTAAAATTAAACAGTCTTAAAATGTTTTAAAAAAAACTTTGCTTTCATTTGTGGCATGAAGCATGTTTTTCTTATTGCGATTTTACTCTATACTATTTGTTGTAGGCACTTATCTGCTCAAGTAATGGATACTAGTATTATGCTACTTGGTAAGCTACCGTTGACATTGATAAAAAATGATATTCAGGATACGACCATACTTGTATATGCTATCAATGTACATGAAAATGAAAACACCAGTGTGCATGCATTTCAATCAAGTAGCTATGCCGCCAAAATCAAACTACTTTATCTGCATCAATATGGCAAAAGAAATATAGCCTGTTGTTTTAATGGTATTGATACATCCTATTTTGATCCAAATAGAATTTTTACTGATGATGGAATAAGGAAAACCTTAATCACAAACAGTAATTATACTGATACTGCTGCTATGCATGCAAAGCATGTAGCAGATTCAATTCTGCAATGGCTCCTCCCAGCCAAATGCATTATTGCTTTGCATAATAACACGAATGAAAATTATTCATTGCTGAGTTATAGAAAGAAAGGAGGAAGTGCAAATGATGCTGCACGTGTTTTCCTAAACCCACAAATGGATACAGACGATTTTATTTTTACTAATAATGAAGCTTTATTTAAGTGGCTAAAAAAAAATAGGGTAAATGTTGTACTCCAAAATAATAGTGGTGTATCAGATGATGGCTCACTATCAGTTTACTTTAAAAATTCAGATGTCCTTTATATAAATATTGAAGCCGAACAAGGTCATGTTGATCAACAAAAAAAATTAATTGAATTGATTTATATTTATTTAATAGACAATCATTTTCTTGACTAACCATTTATAAATTTTTTGTTTAAAAACCCACCACTTCCATTAAACAATTTGCTGTAAAGCCTTCTATCATTGGGTTGTAGGGGATAGAGTAGCATAGTGAAACTTCATTGTTTCACGCTCTACATCTAATGAAAAAATACATACAAAAAATAAAAAAAATATTTTTTCTTAGTGCATAAGTTTTTCAATCCTTTGTTTTCATTCATTCTTAATCAGTTAGCAGGTTTAAT
>CALAGJ010000194.1 GCA_937892395.1 uncultured Parafilimonas sp. | reverse complement strand
GCAGAATCATAAACATCATCGGCCAAACAGACCTCAAAAAGTACCTACAAGTACTAGTCTTCTATTTTTATCAAATATGCATGTTTGTAAAATGCATTAGAGCCAAAATGAGCCCAACAAATTTTTATAAAAATTATAATCACCATTTTAAAACTACTCCCAAATAAGCTTCTATAAACTTCCTTTTTTCTTATCATTGCAAATTGAATAGCGGTTTTTAGACAGACTGGCGTTCCGGGTTTTTCACTTCAAATGAAGCGAAGCGGAATTCACGAAAACCAAACAGAATATAAATGAATTCGTAATCCCTCACGCTGCATGCATTCAGCTATATGCAATTAAAATTGAAAAAAATATGTAAAAGAAATCATTTACTATTTGTGATTACACATTCATAATGGCTTTGTTGAGCTATCGAATGTTTAGATAATTTTTAATTCTTAAAATACAAAATATTTGACTCCAACCACTTGTGTTTTGGGTAGTTAAAATACTTTTTAAAGATTATTTTTTTGAGTAAACTAAAAAAGAAAAAAGAACCGACATAAGGTAAGAAAATGATGGCTAAAGCAAGTGTAAATTTTTGTGCTACTATCTATCGGTTGCTTTAGCATTTTTATAATAGCCACTGTACAAAAAACTATATTAATCAGACTTAAAAAAGTCCAGCTAAACAGACCAAAATCTGGTGTAAGTAGTTGCATAATAGTTTAATAATTTCTGTGTTTTGTTATACTTAAATATCTACTTGCCTTTTCCATATTTAGAAAAATAAAATGAGTGAAAATATTTATCCTTTGGGTTCTATTTTTTAGAAATTGATGATTGTACAATTGGATCAAAATTCTTTTAATAGAGGTTATTCATAGATGGAAGTGTACTAAAAATTATTATTTGCACTTAGTCGAATCCCAGCGGGTACAAAAAATAATTTCACAAATATTTTCTGAAAATTTTATGCCCTAAAAGTTTATCTTAATCTTATAAATTTTACTCAATCCATTTTCGGTACCTGTTATGGTTTGAAGATAACTATCCACATCTTTAAATTTTTGTGCTACAAGTTTGGAGCGCCTACTTGTAAAGTATAGTGTATGTGTCTGGCTGTGGTAGAATGGGCAATATTCCATATACTTTGTATTGATATGCTCACCCATATTTTCACTGTCTTTCCACTCACCTTGTGCATCCTTTTTTGCAATATATAAATCACCGCTGCCAAATCCATCATCAGTATTATATTTTGTATAAATGATATAACTTTCATCTTTTGATATGAATGCATTAAACTCATATCCACTGCTATTGATGTGGTTATTTAATAACACAGGTGGAGCATATTCCTTTCCATTAAATTTACTGCAATAGATATCATCTTTACCCATTCCTGTCTTGGCATCCATTGTAAAATAAAGGTTGCCATTATCTGATAGTGTTGGATAAAACTCGTCGTTTGCAGAATTAATTAACGGTCCCATATTTATCGGTACAGACCATTGACTGCTTTTGCTTTTCCTTTCTACATACCAAATATCAAAATCACTTTTGGTACTGTCTGTGGTGTTCTTTGGTCTGTCCGAAACAAAATAGAGCCGCTTGCCATCTGCTGATAAAAATGGTTCTAAATATGTATAGCCATCGCAAAAGGATAAGAGCGTGGGTTGATGCCATTCATTATTTTTTACACATACTATTTGTGACAGATCTTGATTGGGACTTTGAATGGTAAAATATGCTTCATCCCCCTCGGCTGACATGCAAAAATCTCGAAGGTTTTGATATTTATTAAGTGCCTCACTTACTATCATTACATCTTGTCCAAATATGGGCTGTATTAGCATGCATACAGTGATGATGGTTAATATTGCTTTCATTCTAATTCTGTTTTATACCCTTTGAGTTTTTATGTAGCAAATGATTCAGATGAATTTACTTTTCTAAATGCTATTGAAACCAGAACAGTAAAAAATTCAATCCTTACTTTTTATAAACAGTTGCAAATAACATGTAATCAAATCTTGCACATATAGGAATATGTTTAATGGTAACCGATGATACAGAATTTTGGGATCCGGATTTTGAATACAGATTTTATCATGAAAAATGTTGTGCAATGCGGATGCTGTCAGATAGCAATTTTCTATTTGTAGCGCTCATATTTTTTGTCTGAAAAATTTAGCATGCATACCATTCCATTGTGTGCATCAAAATAAG
Organism: uncultured Parafilimonas sp.; assembly: GCA_937892395.1. Lineage (GTDB taxonomy): Bacteria > Bacteroidota > Bacteroidia > Chitinophagales > Chitinophagaceae > CALAGJ01. The sequence goes on along the minus strand of CALAGJ010000194.1, from coordinate 2,006 downwards.
TAAGGATGCTATTGATACATAACATTCTACTGATTAATCATTCTGCGCAGCAGTAAACTGTAATACTCCCTTTTCATTCTGCGTAGCAGAAAAATCGAATACAATTTAATCATTCTGCGCAGCAGAAAATATGCTTCAAAACTTCTCCGGACGCATTTGTGGAAATAGTAATACATCCTGTATAGAAGGTTGATTGAGGAGCAACATACACAACCTGTCTATGCCAATGCCAATGCCACTTGTAGGCGGCATGCCATACTCCAATGCACGCAGAAAATCGTGGTCAATAAACATAGCTTCATCATCGCCACGCTCCATTAGTTTCATTTGAGCTTCAAAGCGATTGCGCTGGTCTATGGGATCGTTAAGTTCACTGTATGCATTGGCAATTTCCTTTCCATTGATCATGAGTTCAAAACGCTCCACAAGACCGGGTTTTGAGCGGTGCTTTTTGGTAAGCGGACTCATCTCTTCCGGATAGTCAATTATAAAAGTAGGTTGTATATATTTTTTTTCGCAGGCTTCGCCAAATAGTTGATCTATCAGTTTGCCACGGCCCATTGTATTGTTTGCTTCTATGTGCAATTGATTACATAATTCTAATAGTGCAGCTTCATCCATCAGGCTGATGTCAATACCTGTATGCTCCTGTATAGCATCATAAATGGTAATGCGTTTAAAGGGTGCTTTAAAGCTAATTTTTTCATGGTCCACTTGCACATCTGTATGACCATGCAGCTCCACAGCCAGGCGCTCAAAAAGTTGTTCTGTTATTTCCATCATCCAGAAATAGTCTTTATAAGCGGTGTACCATTCTAAGATTGTAAACTCAGGATTGTGTGTACGATCCATTCCCTCATTGCGAAAATTTCTACTGAATTCATATACCCAATCAAAACCGCCTACAACAAGCCTTTTGAGATATAACTCATTGGCTATACGCAAGTAAAACGGCACATCCAATGCATTGTGGTGCGTGATAAATGGCCTGGCTGCTGCCCCTCCGGGAATGGCTTGTAGCACAGGAGTTTCTACTTCTAAAGCTCCCTGTTGATTTAAAAATGTTCTAATGCTATTGATGATTTGTGTACGCTGTGCAAATACTTTTTTTACATCTGGATTGATGACTAAATCAGCATAGCGCTGGCGGTATCGAAATTCAGGATCGGTTACTTCATCAAAAGCATTGCCCGCCTCATCTCTTTTAACTACGGGTAGTGGTTTCAGTGATTTGGAAAGCAAAGTAATGCGCTGTGTGTGTAGACTTGTTTCTCCTGTTTTGGTTATGAATACATATCCACTGGCACCTATAAAATCGCCAAGGTCAAGCCAATGTTTTACTAATTCATCAAAGAGGGTTTTATCTTCTCCAGGGCATATATCATCTCTTTTTACATAGAGTTGAAACAGTCCTTTGTCATCCTGTATTTTTATGAAAAAAACTTTGCCTTTATCATTGATGCTCATTATGCGGCCAGCTACAGACACGGCTGCAAATGCTTCTTTTGTATCATCATTGAAAGCAGCTTTTATATCAGCACTGTGGTGCGAAATAGGAAATGCTGCTGCCGGGTATGGGTTGATGCCGCTTGCTTTTATGGCTTCCATTTTTTGGCGGCGTATCAACTCTTGTTCACTATAATTTGTGCTCATATTAATTTTTAGAAAGATGGCAAATATAGTGAGGAGAATAAACCGGGTTTTTCTGGTAAAAATTTATGCAAGGATTAAACAAGCTTTTACCATAAAATTACAGCCATTGCAGCGTAAGCCAATATACTGCATTTTTCAATAAAATATAATTTTCTTGCTTACGCAAAATGAAGCTGATCTGCATTGCTTAGTTTCGCCTTTCTCTATCATCTATAAATGCATGAGGCATCATGCGCATCAACTCACTCCAGCAGCTTCCAACAAATGCCGCCACAATTGTTTTTTTAAAACTTCATAGTCATGCTGTGTAGCATAGGCTGTTGCTTTTGTACTCAGATGGGTTCTTAGATTTT
>CALAGJ010000193.1 GCA_937892395.1 uncultured Parafilimonas sp. | reverse complement strand
CACTCTTTCCCTACACGACGCTCTTCCGATCTTAACCTTTTTCTTTTGCCACAGCAGCGTCTGAACCCTGGATATTCTGAATACCTGTAAATACAATGTTCTCAGATTTTGTAACAATGCCATATGCATGCGTTAAAAGAAATGTCCATTTATTTACTGCATCGTAGCCTTCTACATCAAGCTTTGGATTGCTTTCGGCAAAACCAAGTTGCTGCGCCAGTAATAAAGCTTCTGTATAATCCAGTTTATCTTCAAACATCTTTGTTAAGATAAAATTGGTAGAACCATTTACAATCCCTTGAATAGATTGTAGAAAATCGTTATTATAATATTCTTCTAAATTTCTGATAACAGGAATAGATGCACAAGCTGCACTTTCATACAAAAAACTGCGCTGATATTTTTCTTGCAAGGCAAGTATTTCCGGAAGATGATGTGCCAGCATTTTTTTACTTGCACTCACTACATGTTTACCGTTTTGCATTGCAGTACATACAATTTCAAAAGCTGCATCTGCATCATCTATTACTTCTACAATAATGTTTATATCATCGTTAAAAAGTAAATCATTTTTTTGAGTGGTGAATAAATCTGCTGGTGCATTTCTTTTTTTTGTAGCATCTTTTATACAAACTTTTTCAATGGATGCTCGTAGTGTAGGTGTTTGATGTAATACTTTATAAAGGCCCTCACCCACTACACCAAAACCGAATAGACCAATCTTTAATTTTTTTGACATTCTAATTTTTTTATTTCAAATATTTATAGTTTTAATATCATTTTGCCAATCTTTAATGGCAGTTGTAATAGCATCAAATTCAAGCAGGAAACCATCATGACCATAGTTTGAGTCTATGATCTGCCATGAAGCCCCTTCAATATGTTCAGCTAAAAATCTTTGCTCAGATATAGGGAATAATATATCGGATGAAATGCCTATCACTAAGCAGTTTGACTTAATTTTCGAAAGTGCTTCCTTTACGGTATAGGATTTGTTTCCAAGATGATGTGTATCCATTGCTTTACTTAAAAAATAATAACTGAATGCATTAAAACGAGTTGCTAATTTTTCTCCTTGGTATCGCTGATAAGTAGCTGCGTTTTTATTGGTATGTACTACTGATGCAGCCGCATAAGATTTATAGTTTCTATAACTCAATAGTGCAATACTCCGGGCCGCTTTCATACCTGCTAAGCCGGCATCATCTTGTTGCAGCATCCATGTAGGATCTGTTTCAATTGCCCATCTTTGACTCTCATTAAAAGCAATACCCCACTGGCTATGAAAAGCATTAGTTGCTATGGGAATAATATGCTCAAATCGATGGGGTTCATCAACTGCCCATTGAAGCAATTGCTGACCTCCCATACTGCCACCAATACCATATTTAATTTTGGATATGCCCAAGGCATTGGAAAGTAGTTGATAAGATTGGACCATGTCTCGAATTGTGAAAAAAGGAAAGTCGTGGTAGTATTTTTTCTCCGTATCTGTATTGATATCCAAAGGAGAAATACTACCATAACAACTACCTGGCATATTCACACAAATAATGGAGTACAGGGCAGGGTCAAATAGTTTATTAGGTCCAATTATTCCCTGCCACCACTCTGTAGGATTACTATTGGCAGTAAGTGCATGAAAGACCCACACCACATTGCTACTATCAGCATTCAGTTCCCCAAATTGATGATAAGCTAAATGAAAACCATTGAGCACAATTCCACTCTCTAAAGTAAACAGATTATTATATTGAAATACTTGTTCGCCCATGAATGATACAATGGTTTTTTTGATCTTACAGCATTACACGTTTATGCAACTAATTCCGCAGAAAATATTTTATCAAATGCTTGCTGAAAATCGGCTTGTATGTCGCTGATATGTTCTATACCAACACTTACTCTTACTTGATTGGGCAATACACCACTTGCTATTTGATCAGCTTCGCTCAGTTGCTCATGTGTGGTAGAAGCAGGATGTATGATTAAAGTTTTTGCATCACCCACATTTGCTAAATGACTCACTAATCGTAGAGCATCTATAAAGGCAATTGCATTTTCTTTCCCACCTTTTATCCCAAACTGTAATACACCACCAAAGCCATTGGTTAAATATTTTTTTGCTAATTCGTGGTAATTACTACTCTGCAAACCAGGATATAAAACATACTCTACATGAGGGTGTTGTTCTAACCAATCAGCCAATGCCAATGCATTATCTGTGTGGCGCTGTACACGCAGACTCAATGTTTCAATGCCTTGCAGTAAAAGAAATGAATTAAAAGGACTCTGTGAAGGACCAAAGTCTCGTAGGCCTTCAACTCTTGCCCTTATGGCAAAAGCGATATTTGGTAATCCTAATGGGTTTCCTTCACCAAAAACTTCCCAAAATTTTAATCCATGATATCCTTCACTTGGCTCTGTAAACTGCGGGAATTTACCATTGCCCCAGTTATAATTTCCTCCATCCACAATTACTCCACCAATAGAATTGCCATGACCACCAATCCATTTGGTAGCACTACTCACTACCACATTTGCACCCCACTTAATTGGAGCAAATAAATATCCGCCAGCGCCAAACGTATTATCAACAATAAGTGGTATATCAAATGATTTGGCAATAGCTACAAATTTTTCAAAGTCAGGAATATTTAATCTTGGATTACCAATTGTTTCTAAATAAATTGCCTTTGTATTTACATCAATTAAAGATATAAATGATGAGGGATCATCACCATTTGCAAAGCGTGCATCTATACCTAAACGCTTGAAGGCAACTTTAAATTGATTGTGCGTACCACCATATAAAAATGAAGTGGTTATAAAATTATCTCCTGCCTGCAAAATATTGTTGAGCGCAATAAATTGTGCTGCTTGCCCACTACTGGTAGCCAATGCAGCCACGCCACCTTCTAATGCTGCAATTCTTTGCTCAAATACATCGGAAGTTGGATTCATGATGCGTGTATAAATATTTCCAAATTCTTTTAATCCAAAAAGATTTGCTGCATGTGCTGCATTATTAAAACCATAAGATGTAGTTTGATATATGGGCACGGCCCTGCTTTTTGTTGTAGGATCAATTTGTTGGCCGGCATGAAGCTGTAACGTATCAAAATGTAAACTGCTCATAAAAATGTTATTAATTAATGTATAAAATATAATGTGATGGAAGCCTTTCAAGGCTTAAAAAAAATGACAATAAATAGAATTGGGGGAAATGATAATATGATGCCTTACGGCATACAATAGATACAACAAATCATCATCCATGCAGTCGATGCATGTAAGCGAATATTATTGTTGCATAAAAAATTCATTCTTACAATATTATAAACTGAACCCAAATCATTCAACAAAGTAGTTTGCTTTTTAACTTTTCTCTACAGAATAAACATTAGTTAGTAAAGCAGTTTTTTCCAATGCTTTTTGTAAGTCTAAAATTAAATCAGTAGCATCTTCTAAACCTACACTAAGTCTGATTAAACTATCCGAAACCCCTGCTGCACGGCGCTTTTCAGCGGGGATACTTTTGTGTGTCATGGCTGCAGGATGACACAATAAACTTTTAACACCACCTAAACTTTCTGCCAGTTTGAAATACTGGGTAGATGTAACTACACTTACAGCAGCCTCTGCAGTATCCTGCTTTAGTGTAAAAGAAACAATACCGCCAAACCCCTTTGACTGTTGCTTTGCTATTTGATGATTAACATGTGTTTTCAAACCGGGGTAATACACTTTGTTCACAAATGGATGATTGATGAGGTATTCTGCAATGGCCTGAGCACTGCTACAATGCTGCTTTACACGCAGATAAAGTGTTTCGATGCCTCTTATTACCAACCAACTATCGAAGGGAGCGAGTATGGCTCCACTTGCATTTTGGATAAATTTTATTTGATCACCTAATGCTTCATTTTTTGTTACAACTAAGCCTGCTATGAGATCACTATGTCCGCCTAAATATTTTGTAGCACTATGTACTACTATGTCTGCACCTAAGTCAAGTGGAAGTTGCAAAGCAGGTGTAGCAAAAGTATTGTCCACACAAAGCAATGCATTACTAGATTTTGCAATTCTTGCAATAGCTTTTATATCTGAAATTTTTAAGGTAGGATTTGTAGGAGTCTCAATCCAAATGAGTTTTGTTTTGTCTGTAAATGCATTGAATACATTGATGGCATCTGTGGTATCTACATATTTTACAGTGATGCCAAATTTTTCATACACATGTGTAAATAATCGATAGGCTCCACCATAAATATCATCAACAGCAATGATTTCATCTCCTGATTTTAATAACTTTAAAACCGCATCAATGGCTGCCAATCCACTGGCAAATGCTACACCAGTATGACCATGTTCTAAAGTGGCAATTAATGATTCTAAAGCCGATCGGGTAGGGTTTCCTGATCTTGCATAATCATACCCTTTATTGATACCCGGAGCTTCTTGCACAAATGTGCTGGTTTGATAAATGGGTACACTGATGGCACCTGTTAATGCATTGCATGGAATGCTGTGAATGAGTTTTGTTTGTTCTGACATGATTTCTCTTTTTGATTTTTAAAAATGAATAATCAAAAAAGGAGAAATAACGACTGATGAAACTTCTTGAAAATAAAAAAGCTCCACTGTAAGCCAGAGGAGCTTTATAAAAAGTAAGAATTATAAAACTTTACTGACTTATCTGTCCCAAAATCGGGATGGAATTGGCACCTTAATATTGTTATTACAATATCAGGTTGTCAAGGCTTCATCGGGCCATTACCCTCTGCCTTTCTTGATAAGTGAATAATATAAAAAGAACTGCTGCAAAAATATGGGAGTAAAAAAATATATTCCAAATTTATTTTTTTAGCTCTATCTTGAAAGAACTTTGTTTCACTACGCTCCACTTCGTTCCATCAATGTAGTAACCTGTTGCATATATTACTTGAACTTACATAACATCTAAATATCTGTAATTCATATTTTTAGTTTTCATCCACCATAGCAGCAGTTTTCATATCTTCTGCAAGTGATTTTCCCAAATATTTTTCGATTCTGCTATGCACCAAATATATTAATGGGGTGCAAACTATTGCCACTGTAAATTTATACGTATATCCCACTAATGCTATTGCTGTAACCCTTGCAAATGAAAAATGTAAACTATAATACAGATAAATATAAGACACTACAATCGTATCTATAAATTGTGAAACCAATGTACTAAAAGTAGAACGCAACCAGATTCGCTTTTCACCAGTTATTTTTTTTATCCGTCTAAACACAAAAGCATCCGTTAGCTGCCCCAATAAAAATGCCGTGAGTGATGCAAAAATGATACTCATACCTTGACCCAATATTTGAGTGTATGCCGCCTGCATATCGGGCACTCCATTTGATTGCTGACTGCCAATCCAAAAATTATCAGGAGACATCTGGATTGAAAAATAAAATATGAAAAATACTACAGTAATAAGCCCGGCAGTAAGCCAAGACAAATATTTGACACCCCTTACACCAAAATATTCATTGATGATATCTGTCATAATAAAAACAAAGGGCCAGGGAAGGACGCCAACTGAAAGCGTGAAGCCTAATCCATCCTCTCCAAGAAAGCTGATATTCGCAGAGCTAAAACCCAGTGTTTTCTCCAAAGAAAATAATTTTACACCTATTACCTCAGCAGTAATGGCATTGGCAATAAAAAAGCCGGACAGAATTAAAAAAAGCTTTGTTGGTTTATCTTTTAAAATATTATGAATCATGAAAAGAGATAAATAATTTGAATGATAAAAAGAAGTGTATTGATAAATGCCAACCATTTGTGTGGATAATCGCTGTTCTTCTTAAATAGTTGGAATAAATGCATCATCAGTAATAAAATATTCACCGCAGGTGAAAGTAACATTCCCATCACAATAATTAATCCTTGAAATACAATTTCATCGGACGGTGCCACATACCGGGCTATAACAGACGCAAGAAAAAAAAGGTTGCATATAAAAGTAATCTTCTCTGTAAAGGATATGATTTTTGTGAAACTTCGCTTTGCTTTATTGTCGTTGACGGATGGATTCATATAAAATTATTCCTGCTGCTACTGATACATTTAAACTGTCAAATTTTCCTTGCATAGGTATGGCAAATCGTTCATCAGCACTCAAAGATAATTTTTGTTGTACCCCTTTTTCTTCGTTGCCCATTACAATACAACAAGGTAGGGTTAAATTAAGTTCGCTCAGCTTTTTCGCAGCTTTCATTTCACTGGAAAAAACTTGTATGCCATTCCAATGTAAATCATCAACCGCTTTTAATAAACTACTTACCCTGCATATCATTATTTGCTCCAGCGCACCGGCACTGGTTTTCATGGCTTCTTCATTCATGGGAGCCACACCTTTATCGGGTATTATGATGGCATGTGCCCCACAGCACAATGCCGACCTGGCAATGGCACCTATATTTCTAACATCTGTAACCCCATCAAGCATTAAGAATAATGGCACTTCTCCTTTATCATTTACAAAGTCAATAACCTGCTGCAAATCATAATAGCGAACGCCACCTTTAAAAGCAATGATACCCTGATGTTGAATGTTTGTGATACTATTCAGTTTTTCAACTGGTACTCTTTGTATCGGCACTTGTAAGCTTTGTGCCAGCATTTCTATTTCTTTGATTGCATCTCCTCCTGCATTTCTGATCAGGAGAATTTTATCAATAAGTTGACCATTTTGCAAGGCCTCTATAATTGGGTTTCTTCCTGCAATGATATTTTTCTTTGATTGGTATGTATTTTTTATCATGTTTAATAAAATAGCTTAAGCATTAAAATGCTGATGGCATAAATGACTGTAATGACAAAAATACCGGTGGCAGTTTTATCAATGTGTTTGTTGATATAATAAGTAAAAATTATGGCATTTGCCATCAATGAAAAACTGCTGATACCGGTTAGCAATACTTTTTGAGTCAGCATGACCTGCATAAATTCTTTTATGGTATATGTAGGATAAAATTTCCAGACGTAATAAGAAATCATACCCAATAGTGGGGCAAGAAAACCAAGCAGCAAGCCAAATTTGAGATTATCTTTATTCAATGATTGGGTTTATTATATTTTCTAATTTTTGTTTCAATGCATAATTTGTAAGATCATATTGAACGGGTACAATACTCACATAATTATGCTCCAAAGCCCATACATCTGTATCGCGTCCTTTATCAAAATTTACAAAATCCCCGGTGAGCCAATAATATTTTTTACCATGAGGATCGTGTCTTTCATCAAATCGCTCTTCATATTTAGCATAGGCTTGTCTGCATACACGCATCCCTTTTATGAGTGAAGCAGGTAATTTTGGTACATTTACATTTAAACATAAATGCTTGTCAATATGCTGCTTTAAAATTTGATTCACCAATAGTCGTGCGTACATCACTGCACCAGTAAAGTCTGCCTCTATGCCATAATCCAATAAACTAAATCCTATACTTGGAATGCTTTCTATACTTGCTTCCAAAGCCGCACTCATGGTGCCACTATAAATAACATTTATAGAATGATTTGCACCATGATTAATGCCACTTACACATAGATCCGGCTTGCGGTGCAAGATTTTATCAACCGCTAATTTGACACAATCAACAGGGGTGCCACTACATTGCCATGCCTCTATATCCCCAAATAAATTAACCTGATGCAATCGTAAGGGCTGTCCAATAGTAATAGCATGTCCCATACCGCTTTGGGCTTTGTCAGGTGCCACTACCACCACCTTACCAAAATCTTTAACCGCTTCTGCAAGGGCCTTTATACCCGGGGCTGTAATGCCATCATCATTTACAACAAGAATTACTGGTTTCTCCTTAACCGATTTTGCCATGAGCGCAATATAGGAGGAAATGTATTGAAGTATTTGTACTCCATATCTTAATACTTTACCATAGATATCAACACAAACCGTCGTAATGATTAAAATATTATTTGAAACTATGCGTTCAATAAAGTACTGGTGATCTTATTAATTACTTCAAACCCTGTTAAAAAATATCCCCATAGCTATGGAAAATCAATCTGCATAGCATCTTTGTAAGAAGCATTAAATAAAAAGTAATATGGAATCTCAATCACTCCATTTTGAAAAGAATAAAAATATTAAAGCACTGGTATATACTTTGAGCATTTTACTTGCATTGTTTCTATTTTTTTTCTTAGTAAGTTGGTCATTACCTGAAGCACCAATAGAGGTGAACAATGGAGGTGTGGAAGTGAATCTGGGCAATAGTGATGAGGGCCTTGGCGATATAGCACCATTACTTCCCGGCACTACTTCCAATGAGGCTGAAACAAATTATAATCCATCACCATCCAATGCTGCAGAATCTGAAACAAATCCTGATATAGCAGCCAACACAGACCCCGAAGCTACTGCCATAAATACGAGTAGTAAACCACAAGTAAAACCTAAAACAAATAATAATAATACTGATGTAAAGAATAAGCCTAAGCAGGATGTTCAAAATCCAAACCCAGCACCACCAAAAGCAAAAGCAGTGTACAATGGTGGCAGCACAAATGGTACAGGAGGTAATAATAGTGATAGTTATAACAACAGTAAGAATCAAGGGGTGGCCGGTGGCAATGGAGATCAAGGAAAGCCAAATGGCAATCCAAACAGTGATAGCTATAATGGCAATGGCGGTACTGGTACAGGAGGTATTTCTATAGTAGATGGTGATTTGAAAAATCGAAAAATAACAAGTAGTGCCCGCTTTGAAGATGAATATAAAAATGGTGGTAAAGTATATATCAATGTATCTGTAGATGCTAATGGTAATGTAACAAGTGCATCTGTAAGACTTCAAGGCAGCAGCCCCTTTACAGACCTGCAATCTATTGCCAAGCAAAGAGCACTTCAATTAAAATTCAATAAAACTGATGCAGCACAAACTGGTACAATCTTAATTGTATTTCAAAATCCAAAAGGATAAAGATTTCTTACTGTAATGTGTGTATTAATATCATTCTGATTTTCTTTGCTGCATGAATTATTCAGAAGCATTGACATTGCTCTACGAGCAATTGCCCATGTTTAGCAGGGTAGGTGCAGCAGCGTATAAAAAGGACTTAGATAATACTTTAAAGCTCTGTGCCATACTGGGCAATCCACAGCAGAAAATTAAAACAATTCATATTGCTGGCACCAATGGAAAGGGCTCGGTAAGCCATTTTCTGGCCGCTATTTTTCAACAAGCCGGATATAAAACAGGACTATACACATCTCCACATTTAAAAGATTTTAGAGAGCGAATAAAAATCAATGGACAAATGTGCCCAGAGGCATTTGTAGCCTCATTTACAGAGCGTATGATACCTGCACTACAAAGTATTTCTCCCTCTTTTTTTGAACTTACTGTAGCCATGGCATTTGAATATTTTGCAAATGAAAATGTGGACATTGCCATCATAGAAACAGGACTCGGAGGCAGATTAGACAGTACCAATGTAATTACTCCAGAGCTGAGTATTATCACTAATATTGGATGGGATCACATGAATTTGCTTGGCAATACACTTCAGGATATTGCCAAAGAAAAAGCTGGAATCATAAAACAAAATATTCCAGTTGTTATTGGGGAAACTTTGCCGGAAACTTTGCCCATTTTTTTGCAGCATGCACAGCATCGAAATGCACCAATTCATTTTGCAGAAAAGAATTATATCACTGTAAATAAAAACTGGCCAAACGCAGCAACGGCAGTATTTGAAATAAAGCATCTGGAATCTATAGTGGCCTATCAGACAGATTTACCGGGCATTTATCAAGGTAAAAATTTGTGCACAGTTCTTACTGCAATAGATGTGATGAAAAACAAAGGATGGCATATTGAAACATCAGTTTTAAAAAATGCAATTGCAGATGCAAAAAATGTTTCCGGATTGCATGGCCGATGGGAGTTGATACAGCATGAACCAAATATTATTTTAGATGTAGCACACAATGAAGCAGGTATTAAAAATGTACTAACCCATCTTGATAAAATAAAGTATCAAGCATTGCATATCGTTATAGGAATGGTGAAGGATAAAGACATTGATATAGTACTATCCCTCCTGCCAAAGCATGCAACATATTATTTTACAAAAGCAGATATCCCAAGGGCCTTAGATGCAAAAATATTAGCCTCAAAAGCAAGTGGATTTAAGCTGAATGGCGAATCTTATGCTGATGTAAATACTGCAATAAATGCGGCCAATTCTTCGGCCGCATATAATGACTTTATTTTGGTATGTGGCAGCGTTTTTCTTGTAGGTGAAGTGGATATCAGAAAGATAAAAAAAACGCTACTATAAAGTAGCGGCTATTTCAAAAACTATGATAAAATAAGAGACTTTATTCCATTTTAATTGCTAAGCCAATTGGGTGATATATTTCCAATAACTATGGCCAAATACTTATACCGATACACTCTTGTACTGTAGTAGCCAATAATGTTAAGGCGCCTAGTTGACAAGCTTGATACAACTCTTCACCAATAAAAGGAATATCACGAAGTGTTAAACAAAACTGGCTGGTTTCTATAAATACATTTACGGCATCTATAACACAGAATAATGCATCTATAGGATTCACAAAAAGTTTTTTTGTAAAATCTTCTTGGTGATTTTTATACACTTCATTCCAAACCGCCATGCTTTGTTCATTACTTAAATGATGTTTAGCTTGAAACGATTTAATACTTTGAAGCCGGATATTTTCTTGTTTAAAATATTGTGCCTGATCAATGGGAAGATAGCTCAAAATCTTAGCTGCTTCTGCTTTTGTAAATGTTTCTTTGTTTATTAAAGCATTGGCTTTTTCCGGTTTAGCTTCCGCAATACGGCTCCAGTCAATACTTTGAATAACCAACCTCGTAGCAATAACATAATTTGCGTACTCTTCAGATTCATACAAATCGGCAGCAAGACTACTACTTTGTACTGCTACCGCTGATTGTTGTACAGCATCTTGCTTTGTACAACTATTTACGAAAAAAATAATTGCCGCAAGCAGCAACAAACGGCATGAGTTCATTAATAATTTTTTCATTTTATAATCAATTTGCAGGCAATATAGACTTGACACCACAATCCATCAAATATTTTTTGGATTGCAAACCTTATAGTTTACATGTGTACAAAATGATTCAACAAAAAGTAATCTACATCGAATGTTTATTTTATAATTGCCAACTTGAAAAAATTTGTGGCCATATTTTTTTTGTTACTGTTTGGGTTTAATACACTCGGGTATTATCTGTACACCACAATTGCCATAATGCGGGCTAATAAATACTTAGAAGCACGTTTAGATATTGGAGACTATTCTGAATCCAATCTGATCAAAATTAATGTTCCCCTCAGCCTTCCTTACACTACAGATTGGACTGCGCCAGAACGTGTGGATGGGTCTATTACCTATCAAGGTGTATTATATAAATATGTAAAGAGAATTTTTACAAATGGGGTAATGTCTTACTGGTGTATAGCACACGATGCAGGCAAACATATTTCTGATAAAGCTACTGATTATTTTGGGAAAGTAAATGGATTGCCAGGTACCAATAGCCAAAAGAAAAATACTGATATTAAAAAAGTTTTCTCTGACTTCGATCAAGATGGATTGCTTGAATACCATGCATTCTTATCAACAAATACACCTGCACTTACCCTTTCCGCTAAACGTTTGAATAAAGGGTTTATACACCAACTTTACCGACCACCAATCATATAAGTGCACTTCATTTTTGTTACTATAGGCATCAGCCCTGATGCTAAATAGTTATGCGTAAGCTCAACATTGGTTTTAATAGTAAAAAATTTTCGAAATGAGCCTTGGCTTTAATGCTCAAAAATTTAGAATAATGAAGATTGTTTATTTGATTAGTTTATCTGCGATATTACTATATAGTTGTAGTACGGATAAAAAGTATAAAGAACTCATTAAAGAGCCCGATATATTTTGTAAGACCGTGAAGCAACTCAATGATGTGGTACTGGAAAACAATTTTCCACCTATGATTGCTAGTAGAAACTATGCGTATGCTTGTATTGCCGCTTATGAAACTATGTCTGCAGGAAGTAGTACTTATCAATCACTTTCAGGACAAATCAAGCATTTGCCAGTATTGCCAAAGCCTAAGGATACCACGAATATTGATTTTCATGTAGCAGCATTACTCGCTTTTTGCAAGGTAGGAACTGCAGTTACTTTCAGTGATGATATCATGAACGAGTATGTGGTACAATTAAAGCAAACACTGAGTGATAATGGAATGCAATCAGCTATTATGAAAGCTACTACTGCATTTGCAGATACTATTAGTAGTACCATACTTGCATGGGCAAAAAAAGATAACTATCTGCAAATAAGAAGTGCAGCAAAGTATACCGTTACCAATGTACCCGGCACTTGGATCCCAACTCCTCCCATGTATGCACAGGCTTTAGAAGCGCATTGGAATGAAATAAGACCAATGGTAATGGACAGTGCATCTCAATTTATGCCCGCTCGCCCACCCGCTTTTACACCAAAAAGTGTAAATACTGTTTTTTATACCGCAGTAAAAGAAGTAGAAACAGTAGTAGATAGCTTATCTGATGAGCAAAAAGCAATTGCTTTGTTTTGGGACGACAACCCATTTCAATTGAATGTGGTGGGACATGTGCAATATGCAACTAAGAAGTTTTCACCACCGGGCCATTGGATGAATATTGTTGGCATTATAGGGAAAGAAAAGCAGGCAGATTTTGAAATGGTTGTTGCGTCTTATGCAGCTTCTGCTATCGCCCTTTTTGATGGATTTATTTCTACATG
>CALAGJ010000192.1 GCA_937892395.1 uncultured Parafilimonas sp. | reverse complement strand
CCAAAAGAATACAGGGCATATAATCCAAATATGGTAAAGAAATAAGCTGCTTCATGGCTATTTTGCATTATTCCACCTTTATACATGGCTAACCAACCTGCCATTTGTCCAAATAATAATAAAATTCCACTTCCTAATACTAAGAGCAACGAAGTTTTATAAGACAAATAATTATCATTTCGAAAATATTTTTTAGCCAATTGAATTACATAGCTGCTGGCTATAAGAATTAGAGTATTCCAATAAAAAATAGGAAGTATCTTTAGCTTAATTCCTTTCGTTCCCCAATGCTCCAATAAATAATAGAAAGTAATAGTTAGAAACATAAAGGCTACACCTCCTATGAAAAGATACATCACCCATTTATAGTTTCTGTATTTTCTTTCAATGGATTGTTCGTATATTTTTTCCTCCGAAGTATGTATAATTTCTTCTTCCTTCATTTTTAATAATACAAATAGAAAGGTTGTTTAGTTTTAAACTAATTTTATTTTATTGCATGGCAACTCGCACAAATTCCTTCTATCAATAAATTGGCATTTTCCATTTTATATTTTTTCGGCAAAGCAAGTTTAGGAATTTCCAACGTATATAAACATTCAATTTTATCGCACAAACGACATTTAAAATGCACGTGATGATCATCGTGTGTGTGCGTGCTACCTTCATGCGAACAGAGTGCATACTTTGCAACTCCGGTATCGTCCGGAATTTTATGCAATAATCCATTTTCTAAAAAAGAAGTAAGCGTTCTGTAAATGGTAACACGGTCAAATTTCTTATTAAATTGCAATTCTAAATCTGCATGTGTTAGTGCTTTTCCATTTTTTTGAAAATATTGTAATAATTCTATACGAATTTCTGTAATGCGTAAATGATGATGTTTTAGAATTTGTTCTGTTGTGTGCATAATTATTTAACAATATATACTTGCAATTTAGTTGCATAATGTTGTATATTTGCAATTGAATTACAAAATGAAGGTACAACATAATACACAAAATCACAAACATTATGCGGAGCGAATGACCGTATTTTTGTCTGCTTTGTGCGCTGTTCATTGTATGCTTACGCCTATTCTTTTAGTGGTGATGCCCGTGGCAGCTGCCTATTTTGAGCAATACCACTGGGTAGAATATATTTTGATTCTCAGCGTTTTTATTTTGGGTACTTCTTCTATTTTACATGGATACAAGCATCACCACCATAGTAAAATTCCGGCGTATGCATTTTTTGCGGGATTAATTTTGATGAGTACAGCAGCCATTATAAACATCCTCTTTCAAGTGGACAGTAATTTTATGCATCTCCTCAGCGGTATCGGTGGTGTGTCGGCGGGCGTTGGACAATTATATAACCTCAAATTAAGCCACTAAAAAATTCACTTTTCTTACAGGATTAGTTTTACTCGCTAAAAGCAGTATTTTTGTGCAATAAATAAGATGAAATGAATCAAAATCCACCCAAAAATCAATCGTTTTTAGATAAAGCAGACCAAACATTGTTTGGTTTTATATTAGGCATGGTTTTACCGATGTTTATGTTTTTTTTTGTATAAAGAATTCAAATTTAGTAGTTATACTTGGGAGCAATATGTAAATGGAGCAAAGGATTTATCGGTTTTACCTTCATTTATTAAAGTATCTGTGTTCATTAATTTGCCTGTGTTTTTTCTTTTTAATTTATGGAAGAAATTCTCCCTGTGCAAAGGCATTTTTATAGCTTCTGTTATTTATATTGCATTGATGTTTGGAGTGAAATATCTTCGCTAAATTTATAAAAATAAACCTATTGAACTATTTTATTGTTGCCGGTGAAGTATCTGGAGATTTGCATGGCGCAAATTTGGTTCGTGCGCTTTTGGAATTCGATAAACAGGCAATTTTTAAAGGAGTAGGCGGACCGCATTTAGCCTCTGCGGGAATAGAGTTGATTTTTGGATTAGACCGACTCGCTTTCATGGGTTTTTTTGAAGTGGTGAAAAATCTTAGAACGATTCAAAAAAATTTTAAAGAAATTAAACAAGCTATTACCGAATTTAAACCCGATGCCGTTATTTTAATTGACTACCCTGGCTTTAATTTAAGATTAGCCAAATGGTGCAAACAGCAAGGTTATAAAGTAATTTATTATATCTCTCCAAAATTTTGGGCATGGCGGGAAAAACGAGTTCAAAAAGTAAAAAAATACGTGGACTTGATGCTTTGTATTCTTCCATTTGAAAAAGAATTTTATGAAAAACATCAATATGCCTCTGCGCATTATGTAGGACACCCTTTGTTGGATATTATTAAAAACAATGATGTTGCAATAGAAAACAAACAAACTATTGCATTATTACCCGGCAGTCGTAAACAGGAAATTGCTGTTAAATTGCCGATTATGCTGGAAGTTGCAAAATCATTTCTCGATTATTTGAAGAAGGAAAAAAATGGAATCGTGGAGCAGAAATTTAACTGGTATGAGCAGTATTGATATCGATCTTTCTGTGAAGTAAATAATAATTGTAAAACTGTTTAATGTTTTCGTTGCTGACATTTTTTACTGCAATACTTTACTTCGTTCCATACTTTCTCCCATTTTTTACGCCAGGTAAAAGGACGGTTGCATACAACACAAATTTTAGAAGGGAGATCCTGCTTCTTTATTTGTTTCATCGTTTGATCTTATTTATTTTCCAATCGATACTTACCTGCGACCCAATGGCATTGTAAACCGAGTGCGGCTGTTGTTGATTTAAAAAAGCAAATGAATGTCCATACATGGATTCAAAATTACAATCTATTTCCACACTGATATTTTCATTGGTTTGCCAGGAATAATGATTCACTTTATATTCCCAGGTTTGCTGATCATCAATCTTAGTAAATCCATAATAATGTTCATAAATAAATTCCTCGTGACTATTGTGCAATATTTCTATTTCAACATCGTCAAATCTGATATCGATAGCAGATTTTTGATTGTTTATTTCCCACTCATAGCTTATGCTTTTATGACCCTTGCTCATTACAATTTTACTCTGAATTTTTGCTTTACGATAATGTTCTTTATAGAGTTTATTCGCTAATGTGGCCACAATAGAATAGGGCACTAATTCACAGATAAATACAACACCTCTTCTATATTCATCATTGACTTTCCGTTTTACATAAAATCTAAGATTTACTTCATCAAATGATCCAAAAAATGGAATCGGAATGCCGAATAAACTGCTGCGCAGAAATTTGAAACCAACAAGACTTATATAATAATTTCCTTGAAAGTCATCTAACTCCACACCATAAGGTAAATAAGGTATAAGTACCTGCTTGGGTACTGTATAATTTATCATTACAACATTATTCCAGTGTGCTTTTAAAAATGTTTTTGCCATCTGTTTTTATAGTTAATTACTATTGAGCAATTACAATCGTATATCTATTGGCATGAGCTATTAAAATTCAAATACATCTTTATCCACTTGTGCATAAGATAATCTTGCAATGGATTGGGTGGTATGGTAGCTATCTAACCCACTACATGTTACTGTTTGTGCAGCTTGTAAATCAATAAAGCCATCTCTTTTTATATACTTATCTGGTACTATTACTTTTGTGATTTTACCAATAATCAGAAAAGTTGCATTTTGTGTAATGTCAATTTTTTGAACCAATTCGCATCCAAATTTTATTTCAGATTCCATTACATAAGGTGCATAAAATGTATCAAAATATTCAGGGGTTAAACCAACTATATTAAATTCACTAACACCCGTTTCATATTTTGCACTACACTGGTGTGCCTGCTTATAAAAGGATGGTAGAATATGGTTAATAGTGTACTGTTTTGTATGCATAATATTGCCTAATGTGTTTTGCTTTTCCTCATTGGGTCTTACAATGATTCCGCACAATGCTGGATCTGCTCCTAAGTGAAAAAGACTACTGAATATGGCAAGATTTTCATTGCCTTCAGCACTCTTAGTGCCAATCAATACAACACTCTTAAAGCCACCTAAAGCATTAATAAAATTAGCTCTATACCTTCTTTCTAAATTTTTTATTTCAATTTCTTTGAGTATCATTTTTTCTTCTTGTATGAGTAATCAATATGCGTTTATTTTCTTCTTTTACGAGGGCATTGCTTCTATGACCCCAAATAAGTTTTCGTGCAGTTTTACCTGCGCAGCCTATATCTACAATGGGGTAGGGATAATGATTGCCAAGTATTACACCACAAAAATGTTGATCTATTGCAGCCATCCGGTAGGGCTCATGTATAAACTCCAGTGGTACAGGCTGTAACTCAGGCACCCATTGCTTTATAAAAAAACCGTTTGGATCATGTTCTTTACTTTGCTTTATTGGGTTATACATTCTGATGGTATTGATGCCAGTTGTGCCTGCTTGCATTTGAAATTGAGGATAATGAATGCCCGGCTCATAATCCAAAAATAGCTGTGCAAGATGATAAACGCCCATCCTCCAATCCTGATACAAATGATGACAAAAAAAGCTGACCAACATGGCACGCATTCTAAAATTTATCCAACCTGTTTGCTGAAGACAACGCATACAAGCATCCACTAAAGGAATACCTGTTTTTCCTTGTTTCCAAGCCTCAATATTTGTTGTATGCGTTGCATGACTCAATAGTTCATAACCTGCATTCACGCACCTTGTTTCATAAGCACATTCTACTTCAAACTTTTGTATAAAATGACAATGCCATTTAAGCCTGGTGAGTATATTTTTATAAGGAAATTTATTTAATGCAGTTGTGGAATGTTCATACATGAATTGATAGGCTTGTCTGATAGAAATATTTCCCCAGCTCAAATAGGGGGATAATCTGCCACAGGCAGTCCTACTTTCTAATGGCTTACTGATATGCTTGTGATAATTTTTTCCTCTCTCTCCAATAAAGGAATCTAAATATTTAAAAGCATAATCCTCACCCGGAGGTTGAAAAGTCTTGGGATATTCCTTTAACTGACCAAGCAATTCATTTGATAGCGGGTAAAGATTGTCCACTGGCAATGATGATTGCTTGGTATATGTATTTGTAGTAATAGGTGCATGCATGGTGGTAAACCATTGCTTATCCCATCCAGCTCTGTTTTTAATACCTCTTACTATCCCATCTCTCTGAAATTGATGCCAAGAAATATTTTGCGCTTTGCAAAATTTAGCTACTGATTTATCTCTATCATAACTAAGTTGAATACCTGTTTCTTGATAGCTATAGATTTTTCTTATTTGATAGTTTTTGGCTATGCATTCTAAAGCCGATACAGCTTCTGAATGGAGCAGTAGCACTTCTCTATTATATGCTTTCAACTTATTGTTGATATGCAGTAGAGAATGATATTGAAATTGTAAATGACGAATACTTGTATCCGGATATGCAATAAGAGAAGGTTCAAAAATGAAAATAATAAGATAAGGCAGGCCATCTGCTTCTGCCATTTTCAAAGGTATATGATCTTGCAATCTGATATCTCTTTTCAACCATACCATATTTATTTGTAGCCTATCTGTCACTCAGCATACTTTAATGGTTCTTTAATTTTACCTTTAAAAAATATGGGTTATACATAAGTTTTGATGATGTTCTATTTCAGTTATTGCAATAGTTGATTTATCTTTTTTTTACATTTCTTCCAGTAAGCAAAAAAGGATGGATAATATCCTTTTACATCTTCAAACATCCAGTCTCTGCTATGCTGTATGCCCTTATAGTGCTGAGTC
Source organism: uncultured Parafilimonas sp. (assembly GCA_937892395.1). Classification (GTDB taxonomy): domain Bacteria; phylum Bacteroidota; class Bacteroidia; order Chitinophagales; family Chitinophagaceae; genus CALAGJ01. Next base: position 3,580 of record CALAGJ010000192.1, on the reverse strand, counting down.
GTTGGGTGTTCTTTATAATGAATCTGCTGTGTATGCAGCTTTTCATATAGTGAATTAAAATCGCCAACATAAATCTGAAGATGCTGTATATTCTTTGATAGCTTTATAATGAACTGTATAGTTTGATTACATACCGGATATTGCTCAAAGAATGTAGGTTCTAACAGGAGTATTCTGTTTGCCGCTATATGGCTCATCCATTTACAATCTAAGTTATAAAAATTATATATGCAAGCTGGCAATGATTCATCTATCAGCAAATCATCAGAGGGTGGTAGAATTGTTTGCAGATGTGGTAAAGTTGTGTCCTGCAGCACATCTGGTATATGACATGTAGATAGTGCTTCATACTTCATATCTAAAAAACTATGATGCTGTGCGGTGCCGCAATACTTATTGATATTTTCCTGGTTTGCATAATATTTTTTGCTACTAAAACTACCTGCCACCCACTGCCAACTCAATGCATTGCTGGCCCAGTCAGCATCTAATAAATAATAATACATCCATTGTGCAGGTTTATACCAATGGCTTTGGGCTACATTGCAGGCTATGCCTGCCACATACATTCTTATATGATTGTGCATATAGCCAGTTTCATATAAGTTTTTTATAGCATCATCTATAGCTAAAATGCCTGTACTTTGATGGAGTAGGGCAGTAGGCATAGCATGATTACTTACACCCTCCTGCACATGTTTGAGATCTTTGTTAATCGATTCACCTTTGGCCATCCACACTTGTTGAAAATAATCTCTCCAAGTTAGTTCTTTTAAAAATTTTTCTATTTGATATGGCTTATACCCTTTCCTTAAGACAGCTGTGGCTACTTGCTTGGTGGATATAACTCCTCTTGATATATAAGGGGAAAGTTTTGTAACCGCTCCATTAGTATAGTTTCTTGTTCTGCCATACTGCATGGGGTCAATTGCATCTATATCTTGGAGTATGTCCTCATAGTCCGATGAAAACATATTATCTTTTTGAAATTTTGTTGTGGCTAATTGTTCTTTGCAAGTTGCATTTAAACCTTATCATTTCGGGGTCTCTTTTTTGCAGATGTTTTTGACTGATGCCGCTGTTTACTCTTTTTCTCCATAGATTAAAACTGCTTCTTTTCAATGCTCTGCGCATCAATGCAATTACTTCGCTTTCTGATAGAAGAAATTGTACCGATATAGCTTCAAAAGGGGTTCTGTCTTCCCAGGCCATTTCAATGATGCGGTCAGTATCCTGTGGCGATAGATTTATTTTGCCCATTGACCAAATTTTTCATCAACGGCTTTTGTTCTATAGTCGAATATTTGCTGTAGTTGTTTTTTGATAAATAAACTATTGGCAATGGCACCAAGAAATCCAAATGGTGGTATGTATGTTACGATATCAGTCATTAAAACACCACCTTCTATTTTTTGCAATTTGTGCTGATGATGCCATAATTTATAAGGACCCATGCGTTGTTCATCCACAAAATATTCTTTGTCTTTTACCTGGCTTATTTCAGTCATCCATTTCATGCCTATGCCCAGTAAAGGTTTTACTACATAGGTTATAATCATGCCTGCATACATTTTGTCGCTACCACTATTACTAGTTACATTAAAGTCCATATACGCAGGAGTAATGTCTTTTAAGTTTGCCGGGCTTGACACAAAATCCCATACTTCATCAATAGAAGCTTTTATTTTTTGTGTTTGTGTAAATTGGTAAAATGCCATTTTATTATATTTTTATTGAGCTCATGCCGCCATCCACATGAAAAATTTGTCCTGTTATCCATTTGCTTTCATCTCCCAGTAAAAAGGTAGCCATAGATGCAATATCCTCAGCCCTGCCAATTTTTTTGAGGGGATGGCGCTGAGCATTGGCTTCTATTTTTTCGGGTGTGTTTAACAATGCTGCGGCCAATGGTGTATTGGTAATGGAAGGTGCTATACAGTTTACCCTTATTTGTGGTGCCAACTCTGCAGATAATGCTTTTGTTAATCCTTCAATGGCTCCCTTGCTGGCACTTACTATGCTGTGAAAATTAAAACCCATTTGTGCAGCTACTGTACTAAACAATACTACAGCACCACTCCCACTATTTTTCAATTTTGGCAGGCAGGTTTGTATGCATTCAATAGCACCAAGAACCTGTAGTTTGTAATCATTCAAATAGTCTGCTGCTTTTAGTCTTGCAAAAGGTTTAAGTTGAATGGCACCTGGGCAGTATACCAAGCCATCTATGCTATCAGGCAGAAAGGAGTAATCAACTTGATCATCCAATACATTCAGATAATGTGCTGATACATTAGGGTGCTGAAAGGTGTCGGACTTTGAAAAATAAGTACCATATATCCGATGGTTAGGAGCAAGCAATTTTGTAAGAGCATCACCAATGCCGGATGAGTGACCTACTATCAAAAAATTTTTCATGTAGGTATAACGGGTAGAAGATTGTATTGTTTAGAACAATTAAAAAGGTAATGTTTTTATATGATGATATCACAAAAAAACCCTGATGTACTATTCAGGGTTTCAGTGCAAAAGAAAGCTGCTTGCTAAAGGTGAAATACCACTACTAATTTAGGTCTGTATGCCACCGAATTTTCGGAAGAACCATAAGTAATAGATCTTAATGGGGTTTCATTTTTCAAATACATCAGCAAACCATTATTCTGGGAAGGGTTGGTTACCCAAGATTGTACAAATGTTGTTATATTTATACTGCGGTTTACATTCCATTGATCAAGAGGATTCGTGCTGGTTGAAGGAACAGTTATAGCACCTCCTGTAACACTCGGCTGTGTAGCCCATGTTACAGTGTTTTCACTCCAAGGACTACTGAGTGCTTGAAAGAATTCAGTATTTTCTTGAAAACCATAACCAGGAGAATTACCCTGTGGGCAGTTAGGAGAGCTGTTTGCAGGCAGACCGTACAATTTTAGACTTGCTGATACAATTGTGGCGCCAGTTGGAATAAGTGATAACTGATTAAACTGTATTAAGCTTCTACGGTAGGTTGGAATGCCTCCTGCTGTCCATACTAAAGAGGGTATATCAACCTCTTGACCCTTATTAAGATTTACATAACTAGGATCAGGATCATAACGTAAAATCATGGCATCTTGGCCATTTATGGCACCGGGCTGCAGTGTTAGTGTAACATTGTCGCCAGATACTATTCGGCTTACAGTAGCCACACCGTTTTCGGAGGCAAGTATTTCCTCCTCACCTGTTTGAGTTAATAGATCACTTTGTGCTGGTGTAGCATCCTGTGTTTTTTGGCAACTATACATAGATGCCATAATGCATGCACTAATATAAAGTGCGGTCAAATTCTTTTTCATTTTAAAAAAATTATTGTTGATGCCTACTCTATTTTCGGTTTTCAGCTTCCCCGTTTTTTGTGATATTAAATTGTATAAAAGCTTCTACAGTAAGATATTGCGGAGCAGAAGAAATTGTTACCCCCTGTGGGGGAAAAATCTTTGATACTTTATTGTACAGGATACTTCAAGTGTATAATATTATATAAACATATAGAAGTACTGATTTAATCACCCCAAAATAAATACTATTATGATTAGCAAAATCA
>CALAGJ010000191.1 GCA_937892395.1 uncultured Parafilimonas sp. | reverse complement strand
GTAGATTAATCCACATGGCAATAGGCTCATCCTTGTAGTAAGCAAACCAAATTATTCTTTCATCAATGATTGGCTTCACTTTTTGAAATAGTTTCATAGCCTGCTCCTTAGAAATTTCTTTTGCTTCTCCATGCTGTGCCCAGGCAGCATTGTAAACAGTAGCAAACTCCTCAGCATGCTTCTCTAAATTGTTTTTATCTATATGACGTGCCGTATATTCAGGCTTATTTTTAAATTTTGCATGGCGTTCTTCAAAGCGAGGTGGCAATGGATCTTTTACTACTATCCGATAAAAATATTGACTATAGAAATCGAGGAATCCATAGGCTTCAAATAATCCTTTATAGTAGGAAGGATTAAAACTTAAACCATATACCGGCTCTTTATCAAAACCTTCTACCAATAATCCCCACCATTTATCTCTGTCTAAGAAATTAATTGGACCATCCATTGCCTGCATGCCAGCTTCTTTTAGCCAGGTAGCCGCTGTATCAAATAATAAATTTGCCGCTTGCTGATTATTGATACAATCAAAAAAACCAATACCGCCAACAGGAAATTCTGTCCCCTTATTTTTATATTTTTCATGTGTAAATGCTGCAATACGACCAATTACTTTATGGTCTTCATACAATACCCACCTTTTAATATTTCCATAGTTAAAATTCTTATTTTTTGAAGGATCAAAAACATCATTTACCTCATTGTCCAAAGGTCTTATAAAACAAGGATTTGATTCATTGCAATACACATGCACCAGAATAAAATCATTGATTGTTTTTTTACTGCTAACTTCAGTTATTTGCATACTTTCAGTTTGCCGCGAAAGTAGGGGCTCTTATTAAAAATCATTCTTATATCACAGATTCATGTGTTGTATATCCTTAGAAGCGCATGTTTTCATTTACAATTTGTTTTGATGAAAAAACTATAAATGGTGTAATTTGTAAAAACTTTAATCATTTTCCATACTCCATTTCTCAAACTCAATAAATCTTTTTCTATGATGGCTTTAACTTTTTCTCGTTTTGGTGGAGCGGATGTCATTGAATATATCCAAATGCCCGATCCGATATTGAAAGAGGGAGAAGTGTTGGTTGAAATGAAAGCTATTGGGTTCAACTTTGCAGATATTTATAGAAGACAGGGCAATTATCATCTGGTTGGAAGTCCACCATATATAGCAGGTTATGAAGGGGCAGGTATTATTATTGATGCCAACAATGTAGCAGGCTATCAGATTGGAGATGCAGTATGTTTTGCTGATGTTCCTATGGCACAAGCAGAAATGGTAGCTGTTCCTCTGTCCCATATTATCCCACTTCCCAATGCTATATCTTTTGAAGCAGCCGCGGCCATTTTACTTCAAGGTTTAACGGCTCAGTATCTTACGGAAGATAGTTATTCAATTTCTAAAAATGATCAAGTATTAATACATGCATGTGCGGGTGGAGTTGGTCAAACACTGGTACAAATCTGCAAAATGAAAGGGGCTAAAGTATTTGGACTTACGTCCAATGAAAACAAAAAAAGTTTGGCAATTTTAAATGGATGTGATACTGTGTTTTTGTATCATGAGAATTGGGTACAATCATCAAAAGATGCAGGTATAACTGTTGTCTATGAATCTGTAGGCACAACTTTATTGCAAAGTTTTGATGCTGTAGCTTCAAATGGAACAATTGTTTTCTATGGTTTTGCCGGAGGCACTCCCCCACTTGTGGACCCGAGAATGTTGATGGATACGAGCAAAAAATTAGTTGGAGGAGATTTATGGTGCTATCTCACAACACACGATGAAAGAATGAAAAGAAGTAAAGAATTATTCAATTGGATACAATCTGGACAAATTAGAGTACCTACTCCTACAATCATACCACTAAAAGATGGAAGAAAAGCACATGAATTATTAGAAAGTAGAATGAGCACAGGAAAAGTCATACTGGTACCAAAAAAGGATACTCTCCATTCTAATTTCTGCTGACGACCGATTTAATTATTTAAGTACGTAAAGCAGTTGAATAGATTTATTGTAGTGGATATTTTCCAATCCCATTTGACATTCATCTCCCTTAAAAATGCTATCTTGCGGCACTTTAAAAATTACTATTCAAGAATATTTACCAGGCAATATGCTAAAAATAGTACAAATGGTGCCAGCATTGGGCTGGGGAGGAGCGCAGGTTTTTTGCATACAATTATGCAATGAATTAGTGCGCACATATAACCACGAAGTAACCTTGGTTTCTCTCTATCACCATACAAAAGATCATTTACCACTTGAAATGCTGGATAAGCGTATCAAATTTATTACCCTTGGTAAAAGTCGCGGCTTTGATACAAAAATGTTTTTTAAAGTACAAGCCCTACTCAAAGAATTACAGCCAGATATTGTCAATACTCATTTACACAGCAGTTACTACTGCTTTCTTTCTTACATGACCCTAAAAAAACCAGAAAAGAAATTTCATACATTCCATAGCATGGTTAAAATTGATAGCCCATGGCATGGTAGGGAAGCCTATAAATATTTTTTCAAAAAAGATATAATCAGACCCGTAAGTATTTCCGAAGAAGTGTATAAAAGTGCTGTAGAAGAATATGGGAATTGCATCAGGATATTGATAAAAAATGGAACATCGCCAGTAAATCCGACACCGCTTTTTGATGATGTAAAAGAGAAGTTGGCTACCTATAAAAAAGATGCTGACACAAAAATTTTACTCAATGTAGCACGAATCTGCAAAGAAAAAAATCAGGTACTGCTCATGGAAACAATGTGCCGATTAGAAAAGGAAGATGTAAACGCTGTTTGCCTCATACTTGGCGATCATGCTGAAGTGGACAAACCTTTATATGAGCAGTTATTGGCCATGAAACCCGGCAATGTGCATTTTCTGGGTAAAGTAAAAAATGTAGCAGACTACTTGTTGAATAGTGATGCTTTTGTACTTACCTCCACTTTTGAAGGTCTTCCAATCAGCCTATTGGAAGCAATGAGTGCAAAGGTGATTCCCGTATGTACGCCGGCAGGAGGCATTGTGAATGTAGTAAATCAATCAGTAGGTTTTATAAGCAGCGATTTAAGTACTGATGCCTATTACACTGCATTGATGAAATTTATCCACCTATCTAAAGAGCAACTACACCAAATGCAGATTGCAGGTCATCAACTTTTTGAAGATGAATATAGTATGGCACTGTGTGCCTCTGAATATAATAAATTGTATAACGCCTGATGGACAATACAACAAGAGCTACGGTTATTTATATCATGTCAGACAATAGATCTGGCAGTACACTGCTGGAAAATATTCTGAGTAAAAGCAAGGAATGTTTTTCTGTGGGTGAATTGGCTATGCTCAAAGGGCATTTATTAAAACAAGGGCCCGGAGAAAGATGGAACTGGAATTGTAGTTGTGGCAAATCATTTACAGCATGTAGTTTTTGGAGCCCCGTATTGAGCGAAGCTCAAATAAAAAATGATACAGAATTTCTTACTAATATTACCTGGTCATTTAAATCTAAACTGCTGGTAGTGTATAGTTTTCTACCTTTCCTATTTAAAAGTTGGTTAAAGAATATCAGCAAAAAACTGGCAAGCATAAAAGTAACCAATACGCTAAATAAATTATATCCTTTAATCAGTAAGCATAGCAATAAGCAGTTTATTGTGGACAGTTCAAAAAACCCGGTACAAGCTTTTACGGTTTATGAAAATTGTAAGGATGTGGATGTAAAAATTATTTGGCTGAAAAGAGATATAAGAGCAATAGCCACATCTAAAAGAAAATGGAAAGAGCTGAACAAAAAAAGAGAGAAAAGTTTGTTTAGATTATTGTGGGATATTTTTTATTACAAACAAGTATGTGCCACAGTAATACGCATGGCCAAACCCGAAGATGTGTTGGTATTGGATTATGAAACACTGGCCACAAATTTACAATCTTCATTAGACCATATTTGCAATCATTTTTCATTGGAAAATTATACTGCACCAGTGTATATGGAATTAATTGAAGATCATACAGTAGCTGGCACTCCGGGAAGATTTACAAAAAAGCCAATTCAATATGATCCCACCTGGAAGGATGCTTATCAGTCTGATAAGTTATCATGGATTACAGGAGGCATTTTAAATAAATTATAAAAAAGAAATTATGAAGCAATTGATGCAAACGGCAGTAAAGGCAGCCTATGAAGCGGGCAATAAAATTTTAGAAGTATATGCCAGAGATTTTGCTGTTGAAACAAAAGAGGATAAATCTCCACTAACAGAAGCTGATAAAGCCGCACACTTAGTTATAAAAGCATTTCTGGCAGATACAGATATTCCTATGCTGAGTGAAGAAGGCAAGAAAATGGAATATGAGGTAAGAAAGGAATGGAGCCGATTTTGGTTAGTTGATCCATTGGATGGCACAAAAGAATTCATTAAAAAAAATGGAGAATTTACTGTAAATATTGCGCTAGTTGAAAATGGTATTCCAAAAGGTGGCGTGGTATATGTGCCGGTAAAGGGAACCATGTATTATGGATATGAAGGCGCTGGAAGTTTTGCATTTACAGTTGATGCTGCTCAAGATGTGGTAGCTCAAATGGAAGGTGCACATACACTTCCTTCAGCCAATACAAATGTATATAGCGTAGTGGCCAGCAGAAGCCACAATAGTCCCGAAACAGAATCCTTCATTGAAGATAAAAAGAAGCTGCATGGTGAAGTAAGTATTGTGAGCAGTGGTAGCAGTATAAAACTTTGCTTAGTAGCGGAGGGTAAAGCAAATGTGTATCCACGATTGGCTCCTACAATGGAGTGGGATACAGCCGCAGGCCATGCTGTTGCCAAATATGCAGGATGCAAAGTGTATCAATTCGAAACCGGTAATGAGTTAGCATACAATAAAGAAAACTTATTAAACCCCTGGTTTGTTGTAGAACGCAATTAATCCAATTTATAATGCCTGTTGCTTTTCCCAATACATTTTTAATAGGAGTACAAAAAGCTGGTACTACCACACTGGACGACTGGTTAAGTCAGCACCCAGATATTTATTGCTATGATTCTTTAAAAGATGTTCATCTCTTCTACCGTTTTAAAACTAAAGAAGAAATGGAAAAGCGTATGGCATTAGAAACGCCTGCTTACAAGGGTGAAAAAATAATATTGCAAAGTGCAGTAAATTATGTGTTCTATGAATCCATGCTGCAGGGCATTCAAGCTCATTTTCCAAAGGCAAAATTATTATTAATCCTGCGCAATCCTGCAGACCGAGCTATTTCTGCTTATCAATATTTCTGCAAGATGAACAGGGAAAGCAGAACTATGGAAGCTGCATTGACCTATACTCCAAAAGATTGTACAAGTTTTAACCATGACAATAGTGATTTCACTTATATCGAGCATGGGTTTTATGGCAAGCAAGTGCAGACAGTTTTAAAATATTTTCCAAAAGAACAGTTATTATTGTTGGACTATGATGATTTGCGCAGCAGGCCTCAATACCTCATGCAGCAAATTGCAAATTTTCTTGAAGTTGATGAAAATTTCGTACCGGATTTTTCTCCAAAAAATGTAACGGGCACAGTAAAAAGTCAGGCTTTACAGCAAACAGTTTTGAGCCATAATAAATACAGGAAGTGGGTGGTGGATCATATCATAGACCCAATTTTTCCGGTTACAAAAAGGAAAGCATTAAAGAAAAGAATTTTTGAATGGAATACCAAGCAAAATAAACCTAAAGATGTAGTTGTAAACAATGCTTATCAAGATATTAGCAAGGAATTCATAAGCTTCTTGCCAGGCATTAATTATCTCATCTGTCGCTGCGTCACCTAATACTTCCTTTATTGAGGCTAGTAAATTGATACCAACAATTGGGTAATCTTTTGCTTCAATATGTAAAGAAGCGTGTTTTTGAGCAATTAACTCAACAGCCCCACCTAACACATCCAGATTATCTATATTTGCTGCATATGCACATATAGCACCAGCTAGAGCTTTTTGTTGTAATCCAGTTGCCTGATGGGCCGGGTTGAATAATGTTTTTACTTCTGGATTGTTAGTAAACATTCTTTTGTAAAAATGCTTGGTTAATGTTTCACCATGTTCTTGTAAAACAGGGGCGGTAGACTTTACAATTGATATTGTTTTTTGACTTAGCATTGTAACAACCCTATAATATGTATTTGTAATA
>CALAGJ010000190.1 GCA_937892395.1 uncultured Parafilimonas sp. | reverse complement strand
ATCAACCTGTCCGATTTCAATTTTGCCACAACACTTCAATCCGAAGGCCGTCCACAGTATCTTCCAAAAACACTACTCAATCTTTTCATTTCTTCCAAAAAAGTCATTAGATTTTTTAATTAGGGTAATTGGAAAGTTTTATTACAATTCCATAGTCATCATGGCGAGTAACTTCACAATGTTCAAATTTATTAGCACCACACCAATCACTGGTCATTAACTGTTTGATGAGTTGATTGGGCGAATAGCCACGATTAGAGCCTTGAACAGGAAGGGGCAACTTATCCGGCTGCCCATCAAAATTCATCCTCTCAAGCATATTTTTTTATCAAAACAATGCCTAACCAAAGTGTAATTTCTTTATCAGTAAAGCAAATTCTTAAGTCTAATTTTAATAAGATTTTCTTACCCCAACATTAAAACACTTTTTTAATCGAAACTCAATAACAGTAAGCTTTTGAGCCTTATTTTGTCTAATGGCCGCCATTAGAAAATTTTCTTGACGACTTATTTGGGATGATAAAGGTTTGTATCATCTTGCATACACAAGGAGGCTAATTAATTTTTTGGGGTGTTATGAATAGTATTGAGTATTGTTTTTACTATAGGCTTTAACAAAAAATATGACTAAAAAAATTGCTTTTTATCTATAGTCCTTAAGCATTTTTTACCTGCTATATTTGCCCACTTATTTAAACGTAATATGGAGCATTTGTTTACCAGTGAAAGTATCATCAGTTTTTTTGTATTAGTAATCCTTGAAATAGTATTGGGTATTGATAATGTAATTTTTGTAAGCATTATCATGAATCGCTTACCCCAGTCTGATCATAAAAGAGCACAAATTGCATGGATGATAACTGGTATTTTGATGAGAAGTATTTTGCTTTTTGGATTGAGTTGGCTTTTAGCGCAAAAAGGTAAACCGGTGTTTACAATATTTGATAAAGGTTTCGATCTGGCAAGCTTGGTCATGCTGGGTGGTGGCCTCTTTCTTATATATAAAACCGTAAAAGAAATACACCATAAGTTAGAGGGTGAAATGGAACAAGTAGGGGCAAAAAAGCCTGCCCTAAGTTTTTCTGCAGCCATTGTACAAATTGTATTGATTGATATGGTCTTTAGTTTTGACAGCATCATTACCGCTGGCGGTACCGCTCAGCATTTGGAGATAATGATTGCCGCTGTAATTTTAGCTATGTTTGTTATGTTTTTATTTAGCCCACGAATAGCAGCATTTATTCATAAACATCCTACATTAAAAATGCTGGCATTGAGCTTTTTAGTTATGATAGGTATATCGTTAATGGTGGAGGGATGGAATAGTGAAGCAGCACATGAACTACATCTTAAAAACTATATTTATTTCGCCATGGCATTTTCTTTTTCTGTGGAAATTCTCAACATGCAGTTGAGGAAAAAGACCAGTCCGCCTGTTCAGTTGAGAGAGCCAGTGTTGGAAGAAGAAACGAATGATGATATGGCACATTAAAAATAAAACTGAAGATTTTCTTGTCAATCTTTCTCTGCAATATATATAACAGAACTGCATGAAGATGTTGTAAACAGTACCTTCATATTGGAGCGCAGTCCTATTAAAAATGCCTTTAGTAAATTGTCATTTCCCGTGTGGTATTTTTCGCTGATCATGCTGATATAAAAGCTATCAAACCACATGGGCTTTTGAGTAATTATTTTTAAATGATGCTTTTGCAAAAATAAATCCATTGCCATCGGCGAAAAATGATACAAATGTCTTGGCACATCATACGCTGCCCAATACTGTCGATAGTGCGTTGCATCATAACTGGTATAGTTTGGTACTGCAATAAATAATTTACCACCGGGCTTGAGCAGAGCATAAATCCTTTCAAAATAATCATTCAACTCATGTATATGCTCCACTACATGCCATAAGGTAATAGCATCGAAATGCTGTGGTGGCAGGCGATCTAAATGATCAGTATCCAGAAGTTTAAGTTCATATTTTTTCAAAGCAACCTGCCTGGCATCGGCATCCGGCTCCAGTCCATTTACTTGCCAACCTTTGTGCAGCATAGTATGCAAAAAAGCACCAGTGCCTGCACCTATATCTAAAAGAGTACCCGCCTTCATCCCGGTTATTTTTTGGATGAGTGCAGATTTAGATTGCAAGGTTATCCTCCTTACTTTGTGATACAATTTATTGATATACCCTTCAGCAGTATCTGTGTGAGATACATAATTTTCGCTTTTATAATATGCACCTATGGATTGCTGATTGGGCACATGCTGTGTAAATCGTAAAGTGCAATTTTTACATTGCACCAGCAAAAATTTTTCTTTACTAACTGTATAATCCTGCACAGTAAATATTTCTAAAAAATCTTCATGATTGCAAGCAGGACAATGAGTATAATAAACAGTACCGGTCATCAAAAAACAATAATCAGGTAAGGAAATAAAATAGTATAGCAATGGCGCCTACGGCAAATAATATCAAGGCAGCCACCCACCATTTGTCTTCAATCTGCTCATTAGAACCTTGCTCAAGTTCCCATGCAGCATTTGTGGAATTATTGGCCATATCACCTTGAAGCACATCAAAACTTTCCTGATGTCTGAGTATTTTTTCTGCAGATAATATGCTGTAGGATTCAAATGCAAATTGATAAGGCTGGAATGATGCCCTATTGTCTTTGTCATTTGTAAATTCGCCAATACCTTTCAATGCTGTGGTGCCATCTTGATATAATTTATTGGTAAGCTCAGTTACAAAATTTGTGAACTGAATAATGGCATTTGTTTCATCTGTATGCAGACTATTAGCAAGATATTGATAGAAGTTTTTATCCGCTTTAATACTGCCTTCGGCAAAAATAATTTGCTGTACGGGAGGTGTAATGCGCTTATTAATAAAATCTAACTCCACAGCAGCAGTGTCCATTTGCAATGTACCCAAACCGGGTAAAGCAAGCCTGTGTTGAGATGCAAGCCAGCATTGTAGAATTTCCTCCATCATAGTCAATTATTGCAGCAAATGTAAAGGAGAATAACGCTATGGAGACTTATTGATTTTACAGACATTTACGGCAGTGTAATTTTACGCAGTGGATTGCTTGTTTATACAATTTTTTTAAAATTGAGCCGCACCGAATTTATAGCAAGTACCACATCACTCAAGCCCATAATAAGTGCACCAAATGTGGGTGATAAAAATCCAAAAGCAGCCACTGGTATGGCAATGATATTATATAAAAAAGCCCAAGCTAAATTTTGCTGTATGGTTATGTAGGTATGCTTACCAAGCCCCATGGCCTCCGGTAGTTTTTTCAACCCATTGTTTGTAAGAACCACTCCTGCACTTTGTACCGCCAGTTGACTTGCTTCACTAAGCGATATGCCAATAGTTGCTTTTGCCAAAGCAGGAGCATCATTGATGCCATCGCCAATCATAGCTGTTGGAAACTGCTGTGTAAACATATCAATTTTTTCTAGTTTTTGTTCCGGACTTTGCTCACTATATACTTCGTCTATTTGCAATTGCGCAGCCAGTGCTTCACATTTCTCTTTTCTATCTCCACTTAGCAAAATGGTTTTTATATGCTTAGCTTTTAACCATTGTAAAATATCTTTTACCTCTGCTCTCAGCTCATCTTCAAGATTGGCCCATCCAATCAAATCACCATTTTTTGTAACATAAATGTTGTGCGATTTATCTGTTGCATTGCTTAATATTTTCCAAGATCCTGCCATGAAAATATTTCCGGCCTTGTCAGTTGCTTTAATGCCAATACCTTTTATTTCTTCTGTGCTTGCCCATCTGATGATATCCTTTGTTTTCCATGCTTTTACAATGCTTTTTGAAAGTGGATGTGAACTAAATTTTTCTAATGAATATACTATTTGCTGAAAGCTTTGTTCATCAATACTTGTTTCAAACTGACTGATGATAAACTGCCCGGTAGTAAGTGTACCGGTTTTATCAAATACTACTTGTTTTATGTCTTTAAAAGATTCTAAGCTGGATGCATTTCTAAAAAGAATTCCATGACGTGCAGCACGGCCCATACCCACCGCTACCGCCGCAGGCGTGGCCAGTCCCATAGCACAAGGACAAGCAATAACCAAGACGGCAATACTTCTCAATAAACTATTACCAAAACCAATATCAGTAAAAAAATAATTACCTGCAAATGTGAGTAATGAAATGCCAACAACCAATGGTACAAAAATGGCACTTATTTTATCGGCCAATAATTGTACAGGAGGTTTTTCCCCCTGAGCTTCTTGCATGAGTTTTATGATATGATTGAGTACAGCATCATCCCCGGTGGCGGTAATGTAGGCTTTGGCAGAACCTGATTCCAGTATGCTGCCTCCAATGAGTTTGTCATTGATATTTCGCTCTACAGGCAAACTCTCCCCTGTTATAATGGCTTCATTGACCATAACAGTACCCCATAATATTTTACAATCCATGGGTACTTGTTCGCCTGTGTTTATTAAAATAAGATCACCAACTCGCAGGGTATTATTTTCTACTTGAAAAATTTGCTCCTGATGAGCATCGTCATAAGCAATCATATTGGCCATAACCTTTTGGCTATACACTAATTTTTGTAATGCTTTTTGAGTCGTGGATATAGCTTTAGACTCCATATAATTTCCAAAAAATACTAATGTGATAATAGATGCTGTTGTTTCAAAAAAAAGATATTCGGAGGCATTGCCAGATGCTATTCCGTATAAACTATAGCCGTAGGCAGCAGTGGCTCCCAACACAATAAGTACATTCATATTGGCTATACCATTTCGCAAACTATACCAGGCGCTTTTTCCAAAATAATACATGCCGATGATATAAACAGGAGAAGCAAATGCCCATTGTACATAAGGATTGTGTAATAGGTGTATATCAACTCCAGGTAGCATGTGCAGTAGTAAAGGAAGGGTACAAAAAAGACAGATAAAAAACATCCAATGTTGTGTAAAGGTTTCTGCATCATGATGTGCAGAACTATGATCAGCATATCTATCTTTTGAAACTACGGTATATCCTAATTTATTAATGCCTTGCTCTGCTTCTGCCAAAGATTGTGAGCCAGTATGTGTAAAGTTTACTTCGCCTCCGGCAAAATTTACTTTTACATTTTCATGTCCTTGATTATTGAGGTATTTTGTAATATTGAGTGCACAAGTTGTGCAGTCCATGCCTGAAACTTTCCAAAATATCCGTTCAGCACCTTTCATACTTGCAAAAGTAAATTGGTTGTAAAATAGGATGCACAAAAATCTTCTCAACTATGTTGCAAAAAATGGGTTGACATCGTTTTTATTTCAACTCTTATTCTAATTCAGTTGATTTCTTGAAGGTCTTATCTGTAAGCTTATCACTTAGTAATTTTTTTCATCCACCAGCTATAAAAATCAGCAAAGGGAGTACGCCAGGCAATTTCGTTGTGCTGTCCAGAGGCATTTTTCAATAGAAAAGTTTTGCAGCATTTTTTATCATCAATCATTTTTAATATGGAAAGCATGTCTGGTATCATTTCATCACTTTCCATTTCACCTGCATAAAAATAAAACAAAGCATTGGCTGTAAATATTGTTTGCGCTGTTTCATATTTTATCTGAGGAGCTATCCAGAATGAGGGAGAAAATATTCCGGCGCAGCCGAATGTATTCGAATATTTTATCATAGCATAAAAAGATATCAAAGCTCCCATACTACTGCCTCCAATTGCAGAGTGCTCGGCATCAGTGATGGTGCGCAGTGTACTGTCCACATAGGGTTTAAGTGTATGCACAATAAATGACAGATAAGCTTCTCCTTCACCTATTCCAAATCTTTCATTGTTGTAAGGATTATATTCATTGATTCTTTTCTCAGCATCATTATCAATGCCTACAATGATGGATTCATACAAGCCATTTGCAGATATGCTGTCTATTGTTTCATCTATCTGCCATTCGCCGTAGGCGGATCTTTCTTTATCAAAAAGATTTTGCCCATCATGCATATACAAAACCGGATACCTTTTTTGAGTTGATGTGGTATAACTCTTAGGCAAATAAATCCAAATAGCTTTATACCGATTTAATTGTGGCACATAAAAAGAATCTTTTAATAATTGTACTTGTGGTGTAGCAGAATGCATTGGTTTCATATCCTGCTCATTTTTTTTCCAACCTGCTATGGAGCAGGTAATGCTTGTATCGGAGCTGACTTTTATAACCCTATTTGAAATATCTGTACCATCAGCATTTGTTTCCACTTGATTCCAAGAACCTTTTGTAAATTTGAATTCAACTAATCCACTTATGTTTTTTAATACAAGAATGCCATCAGTGAACTTATACGCATCACTACCCGGATTCCAGCCATTTATATTTCCAGCCAGATACACTGCATCTGTTGATGGATGTTGTATATGAATGGTAACTGAAAATTGTGCAGAGACTTCCGCATGTGCAAAAATGAATACAGCAATGAGTAAGTGGACAGCGAACTTCATTAGGTTATTTCTTGAATAAATGCATCAAAACTTGATATGCCCGGTATTTTTGTGGTGATATAACCTTCTGCATATTTCACCCCTATCCTTTTACCCAACATCAATGCTCTTGCTTTTATAACATCTAAAAAATCGGGTGTGGAAATATAGGTTTGAGGCTCACTGCTATCAGTAGTATTAAACTGAGTTGTATAAGCCATTACAGCTTCCATTTTTAAATCCATAAAATCTGATATATCAAAAACAAAATCGGGTTTGAGATACCTATCCTGAATATAATGAAATACATAAGAAGGCCGCCAACTCTGCTGTGCAGCACCCTCAAAGGATGTTTCAATTTTTCTAAGCCCTGAAAGAAAGCATGCATCAGCTACTAATTTGCTACTGCGGCCATGATCTGGATGCCGATCCTCAGGAGCATTGCACAATACTATAGATGGACGATATTTTCTGATACTTGTTATCACTTTTCTGAGATGTGCTTCATCATTTGTAAAAAAGCCGTCAGCCATTTCTAAATTTTCTCTATAAGCCACCTGCATAATTGCTGCTGCATCAGTAGCTTCTTTTTTGCGGGTAGCTGCGGTGCCACGAGTGCCGAGTTCACCTTGTGTTAGATCTACGATTGCCGTTATTTTACCTTGCTTTGAGGCTGCTAATAGGGTGCCGGCACAACCCAATTCTACATCATCTGGATGTACGCCAAATGCGAGTATATCTGCTTGTATCATTTGCTAAAAAAAGCAAATGTATTGTATGTGTGGATTAAAAGTTTTATAACCAATATATCAGCTAATATTTCTAAGGAGATATAAAAATAAATGGAGAGGGTATTGTTTTGCCAAATAAATCTGCAGTGATATCGTCTTCGTTTTTTTTGAAACAAATTTTATCTCAGACTGTAAATGATATTGTATAAATGGTTTCTTTCTAAAATGGCGTTTATTTTTTGAATAGCTATGTTATTTAAAAAAACACAGATTTTGTTCATCATTCCACGAAGTGGAAATAAAAAATATCCCACAAACTACCAGATATGTAAAATCAAAATTAAAATTATTTTTGAATGATGAATAGCCCTAAAATTGCTGTTTATACAATGGTCAATGGCATCATTAAAAAGTCAATTCGTATGGCAATTTTTAACTTGGACACATTACAAAAAATGGTGGCCTACACAAGTAGCAGATATTGAAAGGGGCCGGAGAAAAAACGAAATTTCTCCACCTCCTTTTTTTAAAAAGCATTTTGAAGTACAGTCTGAAATTTTTCAAAATGGTATTATACATCAAATACTTGGTCACAATGCAGAAGTTACTAAGCATGTAGTTTATATACATGGCGGTGCGTATATAAGAGGGCCACTGCCACAACATTGGAAATTCATTAAACATCTAATGAATGAATGTAATGTTTCTGTATCCTTATTAGTTTATCCAAAAACACCAGAGCATCACTATCAACAAGTGTATGACTTTTTATTAGGTTCAATAGAAGCCATTTCAAAACGATATAAAAATGTGGAAACAATATGGATGGGCGATTCAAGTGGAGCTTCATTGGTAATGGGCCTTATGCAAATTAGCCACATTTATCCAAAACAATTATTGCTGTTATTTCCATGGCTGGATATTACCCTTTTTAATGCGGCAATTGATGCATTAGAGTCTAAAGATCCTATTTTAAGTAAATCATCATTAAGACAGATAGGAGAATGGTTCTCAAATGGAGTAAAATTAAATCACCCTTTATTATCACCTAAAAATGCTTCCATTGAAGGATGGCCACCCCTGCATATTATCTGTGGCACTTACGACATACTATATCCTGATATTAAAGATTTTTATACGCAGCAGAGGGCAGTAGGAAATAATGAG
>CALAGJ010000189.1 GCA_937892395.1 uncultured Parafilimonas sp. | reverse complement strand
AATCATCACCTGCTGCGCCAGTGGCATGCGGAGTGCTGCTGCAAAATCAATTTTAAAATCAAATGGATTTAAGCAGGTCTTTAATGGAGGAGGGTGGATGAGCTTGCAGCAAAAAATTGAATGAAATGCAGTGTGGCCCATTCTATGCCAATGTTAACGATGGTAGATTTATGCACTCTTACAAATTGTGTACCGTCCCACTTTTCTAAATGCCCTTTTAAAGTATCATTATGTAAGTATTTTTTATGTGCAAGATGAATATTAATATATGGAGAGTTTGCAGAAAAATAGAAGATTTCTGAAACTTGAATATGCTGCTTTTTATTTCCATCCTCTATAAAAAAAGTAAAGAGAGATTGGTTTACAATGTCATCTTGCTTTTCTTTAAATGGTGCTTTAATCTTCTGATTTTTTAAAAAGAAATGATAAAATAATATTGTGAATGAATAAATGAATATCAACAAATACAAATGTTCGGATAAGTTATATATCAATACTTGCTGAAAGGAAAAAGTATGATAATAAAATGTCATTGATTGTAACCATACTAAAAAAGGAAATGCAAAAAGATGGAGTAAAACAGGAAATATGATTAAGGCTAAAGATTTTCATCAAATCGAATCTGAGATTATCTACGTATAAACATGAGCCTTTTCTTATTGATGATGATATTTTTGATAGCGCAGTAAAAATGCTTGGCTATACTTAAAATTTTTCATTTGAAGCGTTTTTAGTTATAGTAAAACAATCGATACAGTCATACGAAATTTTGAAATAATTGGTGAAGCAGCAAATAGATTTGGAGAAGATTTTAAAGATAAACATTCAAACATAGACTGGTATCGGATTCATGGTTTTCGCAATAGAGTTGTTCCTGATTATTTTGGAATTGACTATGCGATTGTTAGAGAAATCAAAAAATCATACCTTCATTCTCTTTTTTCCACATTGAAGTCCCTTTAACTAATTGCGTTAACAAATAGGCATTACCCCAAAGCCTTAGCAAAAACATACTCACATCTATCAATTCAGGAGCAAAAAATCAAATGCCCGGCAAATATTATTAACTCCGCTACTGAATGTCCGACCTCAACCATATTAATTTAAAGGCAAATAATCAATAATTAAAATTGATATTTTTTTACTTCGTTTCACTCGCAATGATTTGCCGTGCGTCATCATTCCCCGTAGGGGTAAAAATCTAAATACTACATAAAAAAACACAATGGAATGACGAGCAGATGTACTGCTACAGATTATGGTTTGATTATTTTTAAAATTGCATGTCAACTTTTCCCCAAATTGCAACCCATATTTGAAGCAATATTTTTATGAAGAAGGTAGCGGTTATAGTGGCGGGAGGCAGTGGTCAGCGTATGGGAAATATTATACCCAAACAGTTTTTATTGCTCCATCAAAAACCCATACTTTGGTACACATTAGATAGTTTTCTCCGTTCATACGCTGATTTGGAAATCATTTTAGTGCTGCCCACCATGCACACACAAATGGGTAAGCAAGTGGCTGCTATGTTCAATGCTGACCATCGTTTTAGCTTTGCCGAAGGTGGCTTGTCACGCTTTCACTCTGTGCAGAGTGGACTACGTATGATCAAAAACCCATCAATCATATTTGTGCACGATGCGGTACGCTGCTTAGTGTCTGTGCCGCTTATTCATCGCTGCTACAAAGCTGCTATAGAAATGGGTACGGCCATACCATCTGTGGCCAGTACAGACAGTATTAGAATCGTTCATAATAATGGGAATACTGCGGCAGACAGACAGCAAATACGCATTATACAAACTCCACAAACTTTTCATAGCGATATTCTGCTACCCGCATTTGAACAACCGTTTAATGACCTGTTTACAGATGAGGCCACTGTGGTAGAAGCCTATGGCAAACCTGTGTACTTAGTAGAAGGAGAATATGAAAATATAAAAATTACAAGACCGGTGGATATAGTACTGGCAGAAGCCATATTGAATGGCCGCTCATTGCTTTAATAACCTCAAAGGCAGGGGCAGTCTGTTGATATGTATTTGCGTATAATTTTCGCGGCTGGCGCCAAAATTTTCATAGAAATGTTGTATGCCCTTTATGTTGCTGCCTTCAAAATCGAAGTGTAGTAACGTGGATGAAAATTCCTGTATGACAGCATCTAAAAGAAAATGATTGGCAGCTACGGCACGGCCAGCAGTAGTGGTGGTATTCATCATATTATACACCCTTTTGTTGTCCTTTAAAAATAATGCTATTGCCAACAATTCATTTCCTGCATTCGTTACTTTTCTGCAAACCACTTCTACCTGCACCCCGGGGCAATGGCAAAACGATTTGAATTGAATAAATGCTTTATCGGTATAGTTTTTAGAACGATCTGCATAGTGTGTTTGAAAATGATTGATGGCACTGTCTATATCTGCATGCTCATATTTCAACCCATGACTATTTGCTTTTCTAAGATTTTGAATGAGGTCTTTTTTATAATTTTTTCGGATGGTTGTATAATCATTGCGCAGCGATAAAGTAAGATTGCAACGCTCATAAGGTGTGAAGAATTTGTGTGGTGCTATTTCATTCTGAAAATTAAAATCATAATCTCCATATTGTATATACTCTTTTAAGGCATCTATAAAAAATGGATAATGCTTGGCAGATCCAATAATGCCTAACTGCTGCACAAACGGCACTTGATAAGTATATACTATGCCCATCTTTTTTCTGATAGGTAGAGGCATGATGGCTTCATAATCATGTAGCACAAAGCCAACCCAATCATCACAGAGTGCTTGTAGGTATTCGGTATAGGCATACACAAGTCCATTGGCATGGGTGCGTACACAATCATTCCAGTTTGCTGTATCTATTTTATTTGATTCAATAATTTTTATTTGCATCATTAGAATGGTAGCATGCTGTATGCAGACCATTTTTTAAATGCCTGCAGGTTTATATCAAATGCAATGGTTTTGCTAAAGCGATTATTACCCAACACAGATTTAAAATAATCACCATATACTTTACTATACAGCAGCGGCAGATACATATTTACACTGCCACCAAAAATACTGATTTGCAAGCCTGCATCATACAAGAAACGACTGTTGGCAAAATCATCTTTCCATACATCACTATAAGTGCCAAAATCCAGAAAAAACTTTAATGGTATTTTAATGGGCAATATACTGAGTGGGTTGATGGCAGTTGGAATATTGCCACTAAGGTTTACAGCCATCAACCAGTTGTCGGTTTTACCTACTTTATCACCCAGCAGGTCGGTGCCTACTTTAAAAAATCCATCCCGCTCCAATATTTGTTGGCTATTCCATCCATCAAATTCATTGCGACCGATATAGTAGCCACTATAAGTATAATCTTCATTGCCCCTTGGCCCCGTAAGGGTAAGTTGATAGGGAGATGTGTTGAATGAAGTAATAAAATTTTTTGTAGTCAAATAGAAAAACTTACCGGCAAAAAATCGAAGGTTAACTCCATCCGATTCATTCCTACTGCCATACTGTAAAAAATAATTTCCCGTAAAACCTGCTCTTATAAAGTCCTTGCCTTGGTCTAATATTAACTGTGCATTGTAGGGATAGAGTGCTCTTCTATTTTCATAACGTAGCGATACCTGATTGATAATATCGGTAGCGTTCTTTTTAGAAATGATAAAATTGGTATCCATACTTATAAAAGCCGCCGCATCTTTATTTAAAATAAATGACTTGGCTTGTAATATCCATTTTGATGTAGCTAATGCATCTTTAGGATACCAAGTGAATTTGACCGATGGCACCACACGATTGAGCGAAAAAAATAAGGTTTCGTTTTTCTCATTGGGTAATTTGCTGATCGTGTATCTTGTACCACTAACGGCTGCTTCTACAAATTTTCTATTGGCAAACCAATGATAGCTCATCCTTGCATTGCCATTTATTGTTTTTGATCCCGTGCTATACATCGGTGCTGCAAAAAATTGAAAACGAGAGGGTGGTAGTTGATAATTATCGATGAGTACACCAGCCATCAGCTTGTCGTAATAATTATAACCAAGTGCAGGCATTAAAGAGATGTACTGATATTTTTCTGTTTGATTCAAATTAAAAAACAATGCTGGTCTAAGCATTTTCTTTTCCTTTGGAAATATGGTGCCTGTATGCTCCAACTGCATAAATATGCTGTCTAAAGGTTTTGAGCTGTATTGTTGAAACACTTGTTTAAAATCATCCGGTTGAGGATGTTTAAACTGCCATAGTTTGAAATAGGCCTGCATAGCAGAATCAAAAGTTACTGCACCCATATAGTTACTTAAACCTTGCAACCAGTATGGCGTTTTGCCATATACCATTGTACCATAATTCAACAGTGTATAAGCAGCAGAAGGCAGGTTAATGGCTTGATCCTTATGCAGCACTTCCAGCGATTGTATGAGGAGTTTTGTTTCATTATCCGGCAATATTTTTATGGCTTTTTTTGGGGCATAAAATTGTTCGGTATATCGTTTTTCGTAAAAGGAATTGATGCCTTCATCCATCCAAGGATATTTTCTTTCATCAGATGCCAGAATTCCATAAAACCAATTATGTCCCACTTCGTGGGCAATGGTTACATCCAAGTCTTCACCACCACCATCTACTGTTATTAAAGTAATGGTGGGATATTCCATGCCGCCACTACTCACAGATGCATTACCCGCCACTACAGTTGCCAAAGGGTATGGATATGCCCCGGCTTCTTTTGAATAAAAAGCTACAGCTCTTTTTAAATAGTGCATGGAGGAATCCCAGTTTGCGGCATCCCAAGGATTATAATAACAAAACAAGTCTGTTTGCCTTCCGCCAGATACCACCGAGTCATACCGCACCATAAATGATTTGCTGGCAAACCATGCAAAATCGTGTGCACTATCTAATGTATAATGCCATGTTTTTGTTTTTTTGGATGATGGAGGCATGAAATCCTCCGGCATTCGTTTAGATTTTTTCCATTCTGCTTCATCCCACTGTGTATAATTTTTTTGACGCAGTGGCGATGTTCTGCCCAGTTTTTTTAATTCATTGCGCAGCATATCATCTGCTACAATGCCCGATGCGGCTATGATATAATTTTCAGGTGCTGTAATGGATACATCCCATTTACCAAATTCACTATAAAATTCTCCTTGATCTAAATAAGGCATAGGATGCCAGCCTGTAGCATCATAAACGGCAGGTTTTGGAAACCACTGAGTAGCCTGGAATGTTTGACCCACATAGCCACCTCGGGAAATGTTGTAAGGAAGTTTTACATGAAATGGTGATGTAATTTTTATATTGCCTTTTGGCAGCAATGGAGTAGGCAAATACAGCACTGCCATATCAGGATTGGCGCTATCAAGACTTAGTTTTGCGGGCATATCATTTACTTCAAAAGAAAGCATATTGATATATCCCTTTTCATTTTCTGCGGCAAAATAAAAAGAGGTGCTTCCATTGGCAAGTTGCTGCTCTGTAAAGGCCGTATTTTCATTTTTATAGGCATTAGGCCATAAATGAAACCATAAGTATTTGAGTGTGTCGGGGCTATGGTTATAGTATTGAATGGTTTCAAAGCCATCCAAAGTTTTTAATGTATCATTCAGCTTTACAGTAATGGTATAATCAGTTTGCTGCTGCCAATATTTTTTTTGTGTTTGCTGCGCAATAGAAGCATTACATATCATTAACAATATTAGGGTCACTATATTTCTCACTCAAATATTTTGGGCGTAAAATAGTGAAATTTGCATGTGGTGGTAGGGTGGGTTTGTGGAATGGGGGGAATATTGTTGGTATAATGTATAGTTTGAAAAATTAAAAACACAATTTCGATTCTTGGGATAAAATTTTTATTATTGCTGATATAAAAAATAATATGAAAACAAATTTATTCATTACTGCAATACTTGTATGTAGTATCCAACTTTGTTTTGCTCAAACCTATAAAGTAGGCCATAGACAATTGCTATGGGTCGATAGTAGCCGTGGCAATAGGCAGGTGCTTACAGAATTGTATTATCCTGCTGACAATAATGGAGAAACTGTGCCTGTGGCATCCGGCACTATGAAGTTTGCAACTGTTGTATTTGGTCATGGATATCAACTTACATATACTAACTATTTGTGGCTTAAAGATAGCTTAGTGCGTAAAGGATATTTTGTTGCTTTTCCACGCACAGAAGAAGAATTATTTCCCAACCATAGTGCTTTTGCACAAGACTTGGCATTTATCACAAAAAAGATGTCCACTGGAAATACTAATGCCACATTCTTTTTCTTCAACAGACTCAATAATAAATTTGCAGTAAGCGGCCATAGCATGGGAGGCGGTTGTGCACTTCTTTCTGTTCAGTACAGTTCATTGATAAGTGGTGTTTGCCCTTTGGCTGCAGCAGAAACTGATCCATCTGCCATAACAGCATGTAGTGGCATCACAAAACCGGTACTCATTTTCGGAGGAAAAAAAGATTGCGTTACACCTCCATCATCCAATCAAATTCCTATGTACAATGCATTGTCCAGTGCTTGCAAAGTATATGTGGAAATTAAAAATGCCAAACACTGTCATTGGGCTGCAAATGGTGCTTTGTGTACTTTAGGTGAATTTACTTGCGGAGGTTTTTCTACCAATCCTTCCGGCACATATCGCAATACAATGTCCTTGTTATCACCTTGGCTGGGTGCGCTGTTGTACAATCGTTCCTCTGATGTTACAACATTTCAAAATATATTACAAACAAACAATGATATTACTTATCAGGCGGCATGTGTATTGGGTCCTATAGCCCTGTCGGGCAATGATTTGCCGAGGGTAGAAAAACTTCAAACAATGCCATCCGTGGTTAAGGCAGGCATGCAGGTTCGTATGGCATTGCCAATAGTTATTTCTTTTCAGCAACTAAGGATTTATGTAAGTAATAATATCGGCATTAGGATTTGGCAGCAGCAGCTTTCAGCACATTCAAAATTGCTTACAATCCCTACATCAGATCTGCCAGCAGGCACCTATTTTGTACAAATTAATGCCGATGGGAAACTATATGAAGGAAGGTTTCTTGTGGAGTAATGGTTGCTGTATAGAAAATCTTTCCTTTATTAAATTTAGAGGTCACCTACTGCCCCAAAAAGTATGCTCTTTCTGCAGAAAAATCGAGGTATGGGTTAGCAGCTGTAATCTCTGCTACTAAGTTTGCGTATTTTTCGAGAAACTGCTTATGTGCAGCGCTTTGTGCATTGCGTGGTTTATGATTTTTTGCAGTTACTATTTCAGCAATTTTTTCTTGTAAGGCCAATGCATCAGAAGCAAGACAATGTTCTTTAAAATAATTGATTACATATTGTGTAGCTGCATAATTAGGATGGGCTAAATCCACATCATAAAAACGATAATCCCTTAGCACATCAATCACCAATTCATAAGCGGGGAAATAATAAATATGGTCAAATTTATTGACCAGGTGATGCACGGTTTCAATGAGTCGGGCTTTGCTTCTATTATTTTCTATCACTCCGTCTCTTAAATGCCTCACCGGACTTACCGTAAATAACACTTTAATAGTTGGATTAAACTGCACCAATCTGTAAAACATAGTGTCCAAAGCAGTAATCATTTCGTCTATGCCAGCAAGGTGTTTATCAAAATATTTTCCTGGCAGTTTATGGCAATTGGCCACACCATCCCCAATACAAAGATCCCCCAGATACTCGGATGGCATTTGGTTATTTATTTTGTATGTGAAGGAGGATCCCAAAGTGAGTATTAACCAATTTGTTTGCTTCAAAAAATGATGTGCTTGATTTTTGGCTTCATTTGCCTGTCTTATTGCTGTATCAATATCTAAGTGTGAAAATCTGCTATGCAATCGCCAATTTTGCCACCAGTCATTATGCATAAAGAAAGCCTGTGGTTGAAAATCTTTATTCTCAATCCAGTCTATTACAGACTGCGCCACTTGTATAGCATCAAATAAAATCCCGTTAGGATTTTGTAATACATTAAATTTTGATTGTTGTAGGGCATTACCAATATGCTCTGTAAAGCAACTTCCATTGAGTAATAATGCATCAGTATATGCAATTTTTTCTCGTGGAGCGGGGTATGATATCGAAGAAAAAAATTGCATCAAATAAATACTTTATTAGCAAAATGAATAGACTGCATAAGTTGCTCTTCCTTAACTCCTGTATGGATACCAGAAGCATGAAACCAGTCAATCATTCTTTCTGTAGACATATTCCCAACTAATTCATCCTGTGCCATAGGGCAGCCGCCAATGCCTTTTAGAGCGCCATCAAAACGCATACAGCCAGCATGCCAGGCTGCCGATAATTTTGATTCAAAATTATTGTCTGCTGCATGTAAGTGTACTCCAATTGTTGTATCCTTATACTGTGAAATTAAAGAGCTTACTGCTGTGGAAATTTGTTCAGGCGATGCTACCCCCACGGTATCGGCAAGCGATATTGTATTAATGCCTTCGGCAATGATCCTTTCGGTCCAATCCATCAATACAGCCGTGTTGTAATCATCTCCATACGGATTTCCAAATGCCATACTCATATAAACAACCATTTCCTTATTGTATTGTAAGCAGAGTGCTTGAATTTCCTTTACTCTTTCTAAACTTTCTTCCATGCTACTATTGGTATTTCTTTGCTGAAAAATTGGTGATATGGAAAATGGGAAACCTAAATAACTAATATTCTTGAATTCTACTGCTTCTGCTGCACCCCTTCTATTCGCTACAATTACCAAAAGTTTTGTGTTGCTATTGTCAAGATTTAATTGAGGTATTACAGATGGGGTATCCGCCATTTGAGGAATGGCTTTGGGAGAAACAAAACTACCGCAATCCAGCGTATGAAAACCCACTTGCAACAATTGGTTAAGGTAAGAAACCTTTGAATCTGTGTCTATGGGATGGGGCCATCCTTGCATGGCGTCTCTTGGACATTCTACTAATTGTAAAGACATTTGGCAAATGTAATTGGCCCTATTGGTTGTGATGAAAAAATTTATCTGTAGTTGTGGAAATCAAACCCATTTATATTCATAAAAAAACCCCGAAAAAATCGGGGTTTGTGATCCGGATTGGACTCAAACCAATGACCCACAGCTTAGAAGGCTGTTGCTCTATTCAACTGAGCTACCGGACCAAGTGGTGCAAAAATAAGAGTGTGAATGGAAAGTTTAAGCAAAAAATTTATGAACCCTCTAATACTTTAGTGCCTAAAATAAAGGTATGGTAATTTTTTTGCCCATTTCGGGCTGTATAATTATTGCATTTTTAAGCAGTTCATAACTAATATTTTTCACCACATTATTCACTCCTTTTAATGGAGCTAAAAACGACCAGTATCCTTTCACAATTTTTGCTTTTGGATACAAAAGCTCATAGGTTTTTCTATTCCATATTTGCGTATAGTGTAGCATGGTTTCTTGTAAACTAAGATGTACCCCTGTAGTACCAAATTCCAATCCGGTGTAAATTGTTTTATCCTGTTCTACATGTTTCCAGATATTCAACCAAGGATAATCTGTAATCAACCAGCAATATCCAAACAATAGTTGTTGTACAGGAGAATGTGTAATTACCCATCCTATTTTTTCATTTGCCGGCAGGATAAAAGTGGCAACAATAGATTCTTGATCTTTTGATTTTGAGATATTAATTTTTTGCTTGTTTTTTTTTACAATTGGCCAAATGGTGGTTCGTTTTATTTGGGCTGAAAAAATATTTTCTTGAAGTATGCCTCTTACTGCATTTGAATACAGTACTGTATGCTCATTTAAAAAAGGAGCTGCTAAACTTGGATGCTGTACCAAATTGAATGGAACGGGATTGTTCATCAAATTCTGAATGGTTTCTTCTACCTTGAAAATTGCATTTGATGTATGTATGATTATCTTTTTCTGAATACCTATTCCATAGTCTTGATGATGGGCCTCTATACATAGTGAATGATCTTTCCTTTCCAATTTTCTCCACTTTCCTGCGGCAAATGGCCCATGCCACGGCGCTTGATCATTGCCCGAAGGGCCTGCACTGCCCCAATATGGACAACAAAGGAAATGTCCTTTGAAAGGGGCACCCGTATTACCTAATGTCTCCATTTGTTCCTTTGTAAATGAAAAGTTGAGGACATTCAAATCGGGGGCATTTATATGGCTAAAAGATGCTAAGCAACCCCCATTTAAATCTATTGTAAGTGAAATCTGTGGATTTGATAATTTTATTTTTCCAGCCATACTTGCTCCATTTTTTATAGCTTCAAAAATAAGTATCTACTTGGTTGTATCATAACGGTAGAAGATTATAGAAATATTTGGAGGTAATGCTTTTGTAAACGATGATTATTGATAGGGCAGCAGATATTTATTGCATCTAGAATTTTTTAACCACGCTCTTGCAATTGTCAGTGTAGTCAACTTAGTCTGAAATTTAGGTTAAAATCTTGCGAAACACAATTGTTGCATTTTGAAAAAAATATTTTGTAAAGGCTTGCTTAATTTTATCCTAATTATTATTAAAAATTTTTAGCAAAAAAATAAATATATTGCACGCTAAAATAAATTAAAGTATGAGTAAAAAAATTTACAATGTATTAACCTGTCTGTTATTGTTTGGCCTATCCGCCAATGCTCAATGGCAAAATATAAACTTATCAAGACCGGGTAGGTCTTATCCTTCCACACTTTCTCAACCAAATGCAAATACTGTTTGGGCTAGTTATAGTATTGTAAGTCAAACTGGTAGTATTGGTGGTTCTGCTACTGTATCAACAAGTTCAGATGGTGGACAGAACTGGACAAAACAGAATATTTTTTCCCAATTGCAGGGTTTACAAGTTGCTAATGTAGCTGGAATAGATGAAGACACAGCTTATATTGCTGTTTATAATGGCACTACTGGTAGAGGTGGTGGGATTTGGAAAACAATAGATGGTGGAACTGTTTGGAATCGAATATCATCAGGTACATTATTTAATAGCCAATCATTTCCAAATTTAGTCTATTTCTGGAATGCAGCAGAGGGTATTGCTATGGGAGATGCAACTGATGATGGTAGTGGTTTGGGTGCATATCTGGAAATCTACACTACAACTGACTATGGCAATACTTGGAATCGTGTACCACGGGAAAATATTCCTTTTATATCTCAACCACCTGTAGGAATTGTTAACCATTATAGTGTAGTAGGTAATACAATTTGGTTACAAATCTATGATGGTGATCCAACTGGGGGAGCTCTACAGTATTTGTACAAATCATCTGACAAGGGCCTTACTTGGGAAGCAATTAGATTGCAAACTTTCAACGAATCAATTCAAGATATAGTATTTGTAGATGAATTAAATGGTATTACTTGCGATTTAGATGTAGATAATCAAACTCCTATTCTTTATCGCACATCTGATGGGGGGGAAACTTGGTCAGAAGTAAATTATTCTGGTCAATTTACAGGTGCTTTTCTCTCCACTGTACCAGGCACAAATACAATAGTTTGCTCAAATGGAATTTTCGTTGGCCCGCAGGGTACTTCTTATAGTACTGATCTCGGTAATACATGGACTCCTATAGATATTGATGATCAAGGTTTATTACAACATTCAGAAGTAAGTTTTTATGATGCAACACATGGTTGGACTGGTCAATACAGAATTCTTAGTGCTTTGCCTGGCGGCATGTTTAAGTGGGACGAATCCAGTCAGATATTGCCAATTACACTTTCATATTTCTCAGCATCAAAAACCACAAATGGCGCATTTCTTAGATGGGGTACAGAAAGCGAGTTTAATTTCAGTCACTTCATAGTAGAGCGTAGCAATGATGCTAAAAATTATAAAGAAATAGCAAAAATTTATGGCACAGGAAGTAGCAACAAAGTGGCATCATACACTTATGAAGATATGCAACATGAAAAAGGCTTAAATTATTACAGACTAAAACTTGTGAATAAAGATGGTTCGTATAACTACTCAAAAGCTGAAAATGTGGACTTCTCTTTACTGCCTTTTATAAAAGTTTATCCAATACCTGCAAAAGATAAAATAACAATTGAAGGAGTTAGTACTGCCAATGCTACAGTGTATTCAATCATTGATATCAATGGTAAAACAGTAAAACAAGTAACTGCAAGCGGAAGTATTTACACTATAAATATTGAATCACTTTTAGCTGGTTCATACTACTTAGTTATTAAAAACGGCACAAATACAACAACTCAAAAGTTCATTAAACAATAATCTTGTTAGCAACTAATGATCGTATGCAAAAGGAGTGGAGTTTTCTACTCCTTTTTTTATCTTTTGTGAGACCCTCAAATTAAGGCTTTGGAAATTTTAGGTGTCAATAGCATTTAAAGTAGTCAAACGGCTCCATACAATCCTGACATTTATAAAGTGCCTTGCAGGCTGTGCTGCCAAATGAGCTAATTAATTTTGTGTCGTTTGAGCCGCAATGTGGGCAGGTGACACCATCCAGAAGGGGCGTATCTGCATTGCCTTTTGGAGGCGCAATGCCATATTCCAATAACTTTTGTTTGCCAGATGCTGTAATCCAGTCAGTAGTCCATGCCGGTGAT
Source organism: uncultured Parafilimonas sp. (assembly GCA_937892395.1). Taxonomy (GTDB): domain Bacteria; phylum Bacteroidota; class Bacteroidia; order Chitinophagales; family Chitinophagaceae; genus CALAGJ01. The sequence goes on along the minus strand of CALAGJ010000189.1, from coordinate 6,801 downwards.
AGTGTGCTGGTTACTTTGATTCCATTGTATCCTGCTGCAATAAGTGCCAACCTTATTTGTACAGCTATCATATCCATTGCAGGGCATCCCGTATAGGTAGGTGTTATGATTATTTCTATTTGGCCTTCGGCCAATGATACATCTCTTATAATGCCTAAATCTGTAATAGATAGCACAGGTATTTCAGGATCTGTAACCTGCTCAAGAATTGTATATATTTCTTTTATTTTTAAATCTTCATCTTTCATATTACCATTCTGCTCCGGGATAAGTACGAGGTAAATATTGCATTTCACTTAAAATAAAGCCCATTTCTTCCGTGTGTATGCCCGTCTTTCCTCCTTGATGCATAAAAGTTTTTTCAGGCATCAGGAGGGTGGCTTCAGATAATGTTTTCGTAACATGTTTTAACCACTCCTGCTGAAGACTTTCCAATTCAATACCCATTGCAGTCTCAAAAGGAACGGGCATAAACATTTCCCCGGTATAGCACCAAAGATTTTCCAAAGCAGCCTGCATACGCTGCTTACTTTCTTCAGTTCCATCTCCAAGCCTGATTACCCAATCGCTACTCCATCTTACATGGTATTTTATTTCTTTGAGCGCCTTTGAGGTTATTGCAGTTAAGCTATCATTTTGCAGATGATTAACTATGTACTCGTAATATAAAATTTGAAATTGGCTAAACAGATACTGCCTGAGTACAGTTTGGCCCCAATCACCATTTGGTTGTTCCGTTATCAATAGGTTTTTAAATTCCCGCTCGTTACGCATGTAAGCTAACGTATTTTCATCTGCCTCATTATTTAGATTAAGCCATTGTTGTGGAAATTCTTTCTGATTTTCTTTGACATATTTATTGATACAACTTGAGGCATATTGATAACAGTTGCGGCTTTGGCCCAAGAGGTCTAGTGATATATTTGTAAGTGCAATATCCTGCTCAAGCACTGGCCCATGACCACACCAAGCTGCATTTCGTTGACTTAGTATAAGGGTATTGTCTGCTAAAAATAAAGTGAAGTTTATTATTGAATGCGGCATGAATTGATTATCTTATAATATTAAAACATCGTTAATTATGAGAAACTGAAACTAATTTTGACTAATGCATTGCAAAATTATTGAATCTGAATGATGTAAGTATTTATAAAATTAGAGTTTACGGATTTTATTTAGTCAAGTTTCCATCAAATTTAAACAATCAACACCTGATGAATTGGCTTTGTTGTTATCATAGCGATTTATTATTGATTGATGGGAACCGGTATAGGAGCAGGGATAATTTTATGGCAATTTTGTCAGTATCGCAATTCTATATCTCTTTGAGGCCTCAAAATCAAAATTTTTGTCAGTACATTGAAGTGAAGACATGAAAATCTGTCAACATATTTGGTATTGGCAAAAATGTTGACCACAAAAAGTATCTTTCACATAAAAAAATAAAATCAATAACAAATGGCAACAGCAAAAAAAGATCAGAAGCTTAATGTAACTCCACTGCATGACAGGGTAATTGTTAAGCCTGCTCCTGCTGAAGAAAAAACTGCAGGAGGCATTATAATACCTGATACTGCAAAAGAAAAACCTCAACGTGGTACAGTCGTAGCAGCTGGACCTGGTAAAAAAGATGAACCAGTAACTGTAAAAAATGGCGATACAGTACTTTATGGAAAATATGCTGGTACAGAAATTACCATTGAAGGTACAGATTATCTCATCATGAGAGAAAGTGATATATTGGCAATAGTATAAATAAATTAGTGCTATTATTTGAAACTAGTATTATCATTATTAATTTAATTCAGAAAATAAAATAGAATAAAATGGCTAAGCAACTTTCCTTTAATATAGAGGCAAGAAATAAAATGAAAAAAGGCGTTGACACGTTGGCCAACGCTGTAAAAGTAACATTAGGTCCCAAAGGTCGTAATGTGGTATTAGAAAAGAAATTTGGTGCACCTGCAATAACTAAAGATGGTGTAACAGTAGCAAAAGAAATTGAGCTGGAAGATGCCGTAGAAAATATGGGAGCTCAAATGGTGAAAGAAGTAGCCAGTAAAACCGCTGACATAGCAGGAGATGGTACTACTACAGCCACAGTACTGGCTCAAAGCATCATTGCAGAGGGTTTGAAAGTAGTGGCAGCTGGTAGCAATCCTATGGACTTGAAAAGAGGTATTGATAAAGCAGTAGCCAAAGTTGTTGATCACCTTAAAGGTCAAAGCCAAACTGTTGGAAACGATACTAAAAAAATTCAACAAGTCGCTTCCATTTCTGCAAATAATGATAATACCATTGGTTCTCTTATTGCTGATGCAATGGCTAGAGTAGGAAGAGAAGGGGTTATTACAGTCGAAGAAGCTCGTGGCACAGAAACAACAGTTGATGTAGTAGAAGGTATGCAGTTTGACCGTGGGTATATATCTCCATATTTCGTAACAAACAGCGAAAAAATGGCTGTTGAACTTGAAAACCCTTATATCATGATTTATGATAAGAAGGTAAGTACCATGAAAGATATTCTACACATCCTCGAAAAAGTAGCACAGAGTGGTCGCCCTTTATTGATTATTTCAGAAGATTTAGAAGGTGAAGCACTTGCTACATTAGTGGTAAACAAACTACGTGGCACATTAAAAGTGGCTGCTGTAAAGGCCCCTGGTTTTGGTGACCGCAGGAAAGAAATGCTACAAGATATTGCTGTACTTACAGCAGGTATCGTAATTAGTGAAGAGCAGGGATATAAATTAGAAAATGCTGATCTTAGTTATTTAGGACAGGCATCTTCTGTTACTATTGATAAAGATAATACCACTGTTGTTGGTGGTAAAGGAAAGAAAGCAGATATAACAGCACGTATCAATCAGATAAAATCACAGATTGAGAGTACTACTTCAGATTACGATCGTGAAAAATTGCAGGAGCGTCTTGCAAAGTTGAGCGGTGGTGTTGCTGTATTGTATATTGGTGCTGCTACTGAAGTAGAAATGAAAGAAAAGAAAGATCGTGTAGATGATGCATTGCATGCTACCCGTGCTGCTGTAGAAGAAGGTATTGTACCTGGTGGTGGTATAGCCTATATACGTGCTATTGCTGCATTAGAGGAAAAAATGCGTGGCAATAATGCTGATGAAAATACTGGTGTTCAAATTGTAAAGCGTGCATTGGAAGAGCCACTGCGCCAAATTGTTGAAAATGCCGGTATTGAAGGTAGTATCGTTGTACAAAAAGTAAAAGAAGGGAAGGCCGATTTTGGATTTAATGCCCGTACTGAGCAATACGAAAAAATGTTTAGTGCTGGTATTATTGACCCTACTAAAGTAAGCCGTGTCGCACTTGAAAATGCTGCATCTATTGCAGGTATGTTGTTGACTACAGAATGTGTAATCAGTGATAAGCCTGAGCCAAAATCTGCAGCTCCAGCTATGCCTCCTGGTGGTGGCATGGGAATGGATTATTAATTTCTATAAATAGTACTTCTTAAAAAAAAACTCCGCACTCATTGCGGAGTTTTTTTTATTGACCTTGTCATTGTGAAATCTGGGAGTAAGAATTTTTTTTGTTACAATTTATTGTCAATGCTTTAGTATGAAAGGATTTTATTTGCTGATTGAAATAAAATAGTATGGCTAAAGTAAATGTTGGCATTGCTCAAATGAGTCTTGATACAGATGTAGAGCAAAATATTCAAAAGGCAATCAATAAAATAAATGAATTGGCGGCCGGCGGAGCTAATATTATCTGTTTACAAGAGCTTTTTACATCACTGTATTTTTGTGACACCGAAAATTATGATCATTTTAATCTAGCGATATCTGTACCAGGAGTGCTGACTGAAAAATTCTCCATGATTGCAAAGCAACTGCATGTTGTTTTAGTATTATCATTATTTGAAAAAGCGGCTCCCGGATTGTATTTTAATACTACTGCTATTATTGATGCTGATGGTACATATTTAGGAAAATACAGAAAAAATCATATTCCTGATGACCCAGGATATTATGAGAAATTTTACTTCAGTCCAGGGAATACCGGCTACCAAGTTTTTACCACAAAATTTGCTAAAATTGGTGTGTTGATTTGTTGGGATCAGTGGTATCCTGAAGCTGCACGTATTACCAGCTTAATGGGTGCAGAAATCTTATTTTTCCCCACAGCTATTGGATGGCATTTGCATCAGGATATTCAAACAAATATAGATCAATACAATGCATGGCAAACGATTCAATGTAGTCATGCTATAGCAAATGGTGTATGCGTAGTAAGTGTAAATAGAGTAGGCGTAGAGGCAGGTACAAACTTTTGGGGTGGGTCATTTATTACGAATCAATACGGTAAAATATTATATCAAGCACCACATGATAAGGAAGACAATTATATACAACCACTTGATCTTGAACTGTCGGATTATTACCGAAAATATTGGCCATTTTTAAGGGATAGACGCATTGATACTTATCAGCCGATAACACTTAGATATATTGCGGATAAGTAAACCTAAAAATCGTGGTTTATTAATTTATCGAGTATTCTCTTATTGCGCTTAGTAAATTTTATAATTAATTGTGAAGGATGTTTCCAAAAAAAACATTACAAACTTATTGTAATGTTTTTTGTGGGGTGGGGCAGGATTGAACCGCCGACACAAGGCAAGGGAAATAAAAAAGCTAATTGCTTTGGCAAGCGGCTAATGAATATGTTTTATATTATTTTTTTCGTTTTCGCAACGTCCCGTGCCGGAGTCGTTGCTGGGAAGAAAATTTTTATCCTTCAAAAAAATTGTGGAGAAAAAAATATTTTCTTGCTGCAAACCGCCGAGCCGTCCGAAGGGAGGCGAAAGCATAAAAAGCCCGCCGATTTTTTGCGGCAGGCTGATTTTTTAAAACTAAATATTTAGACGGATTAATGCAGGGCGATTTTATCGCTGACAATCAGTAATACAAATGCTTCTTATAATTCATCCCATAATCAATAAAATATTCAAAGGTGTAATTAGGCGAAGAATAACCACTACTATGAAAAAAAATATACTTTCTCTGTTTTTTATTTACCGTATCTTTTAAATACTCTTTTTCATAAAATTCAAAAATCTGATTAACACTATCCTTGTTTATTTGCTCGAAGAACTTAAAAGTCTCATTTGGGTAATTACTTCCTTGTTTATATGGTAGTGAGGTATAGCAATTTCCATCCTCACTAATCCTATACACAATACAGCCATCTTTATCAAATTCTTTTTGCCCATTTTTTTGATTAAAATAGATTGTCACTTTGCCTATAAATTTTGCTGGTATAAAATGCCTTTCGCAGTTAAGAGTATTATTGCATGATACTGAAAACATACCCAGCATAATGCAAAATATAAAAAATAGTCTCGTTTGCATATAATGGTTTATTGTTTAGGTAAATCTTTTGCTGCTGGAACAGCCTCAAAAATTTTATTGTATGCTGCTGGATTTATAACAATTTCATTTCCTTTAGCATCCTTTCCATAAACACCTTGGAAATTCCCTTTGCTATCCGTTGCTATTTTCAGCTTAAACGTATTCCCATAAGCCCCACTACCTGATAGGGCTTGGACAATATTACTTTTTGCTGGAGAGATATTAATTCCCATAAAAAGTTTAGTTCCCTTTTCGTCCTCAATAAAAGATTCTAATGCCGGAAAACCTTTCCCTATGTAATTATATGTGATATTAATGTAGCCTTGGGAGATATGATTTTCAATTTTTGTTGTACCTGTCCACACTATTGGTTGGTCAATAGTACTGCTAACAGGGTCTAATATAGGTAATGGTGCAAGTGGTGCTTTGCCCTCTATTCTTGCTTTTACTGTTAGATTGTTCCCGTCTTTTTGAGGATTCCACATACTGACTTCAGGATTCACTCGTGGAGCTGTCTTTAAAGCCTCACCAGTTTTAGCATCATACCTAACTGTGCTACCAAATTGTTTACTTGTTGTTAGTTCTGCCTTTGCAGTTGCAATATCCACCGTTATTGCAGTAGATACCTTACTTTTTATTTGGTCATCAGAAGCAACCGTAAAACCTCTATGGTCTCCTGAATACTTATACTTTCCTCCAGACGCAATTTCTCCAAAGAACTCCCACGGAGCAAAGCTCCTTTGGTGTATAATATATTTTTCAAGACCATCTAAATCAATACTTCTAATAACATCATTTTCAGCAAATGCGTAAGTACTATTCCAAGGGTATGTTTTAAATAAAGGGTCAACACTTAGGAAGCGACCGAGTGCAGGGCTGTAAATGCGGAAACCGTAATCGTATGTAGTTGTTGAAGTTGTTTCTTTATCTTGTTCTTTGCCATTAAATCCGTAGCGGTACCCCTCCGTACCAGCCGCCGTATAAGTTCTCCCCGGCATAGTCATACCAAATGGATAATAATCATTGGCGCTGATAACATCTGGATTGTAATAGCTTATGTTGCCATTAGAAAATAAGGGATTCTTTTTGTCGGAGATGGTTGGACAAAACTAAAGTGTTGCCAGTATGTGCATTTCAAAGAACTAATCTATTGCACAAATGTAAACAATATGCTATTTCATTGCTTACAAAAAATCTAAAATACTTATTTGCCGCATCATCAAAGCTCTGTAATCCCCTCTGGCGGATATCCGGACATCCCTGTAGGGAATGCGGAGGGTATGGGCGGGGTAAAGAAGTGTTGTAGTATTGTTGTAGTAAATAAAAAAGCAGCTACTTAATTTCTTCGTAACTGCTTGATTTTTTTGTGGTGTGGGGCGGGATCGAACCGCCGACACAAGGATTTTCAGTCCTT
>CALAGJ010000188.1 GCA_937892395.1 uncultured Parafilimonas sp. | reverse complement strand
GGAGTTCAGACGTGTGCTCTTCCGATCTTTGGCTTAGAAAGACTCGAACTTTCATCACTGCGTTCGAAGCGCAGCATTTTTCCATTAAACTATAAGCCAAACGTTCCCACAATATTGGTTGACTCCGGGGCTCGAACCCTGTTCTTCCGTTGCACAGACGGATGCTTTACCAGATAAGCTAAAGCCAACATTTGTTATTGAGACTGGGCTCGAACCAATATCATCAGTGTCAAAGACTGATATGCTAACCATTGCACCACTCAACATTTGTTGTAATCTGTACGGGATTCGAACCCGTATTGCAGGAATGAAAATCCTGTGTCCTAAGCCGCTTAGACGAACAGACTATTTTGTATAGCAGGCAGGATTGCTCACGCATTTTTATCTTATATTTTGTGTTCGCGAATCTCACTTTGTTCGATTTCGAACCTGCATCCTCTCCGTTCCAGGCGGAGTATCCAACCTATTGGAATGCTGCTATATTTTTTGTACCAAACATTCAATCCTTTATTGAGCGTCCCTTGCGTCGCACTCTTGTACATTCTGATTACAATTCAGCTGTGGGAAATACATAAAAAAAGCCCGGTCAATTTTATATGACCGGGCTATATACCTCCTCCGCTGATTCATCAGCAAAGATCTTTGTACCTCCACGGTCGTTTATGTATATCTTCTATTCGTAATTCAAAGCCATAATTATGAGCATATCTCCTGCCTGTAAGAATGGGTAAGCATTCTATGCGATCATTTCTTTGTTGTTTACTAGATGCTATGTTTTGTAATTGCAACATTTTTGTTTTGTTATTTGTCTGAACCATGATTTGGGGAGATTGTAGGGATTTATTGGATTTATTTTTATTATCTCATTAATCCTTTAAATCCACCCAAATCCCCGTTCAGACCTTATTGCACAATCTTATTCGCACAGCTACTACTTGCAAATGCATGTGGCTTTGCTTTGAACACAAACCCCATCCCCATTATATAACCCATTGCTTCTTTCAGCGCCGCATTGCTTTTGAAGTTTGGACTGGTGTTGATATCCGCATGCACTTCCATGTCAACATTAAATGCAATGAACAAATCACACAACCTGAAAGCGATATCAATACTTCTTGCCACTTCTTCCAGCATCCTCTCTTTGATAGCCATTTTTCTTTGTACCACTTCGTTACAGATATACATAAAGCCACCTTTTCCTTTGCGTACAAAAACTATGACCGTAGCAAATTCAATATCTCCTCCTTTACGCTGACTGTCGGTGCCAATACATACTTTTAATTTTACGCCATTTTCAGTTTCCTTTTTTAGGGCGTCTTCCACCGCATCGTATATAGGAAGATGGATGGTTTCGCCATTAAATTTTCTCCATCGCATAAAAATTATTTTGCTAAAAATAACGCCTTTATTTCATTCCTTTTAGAGAAATGGTCTATTGAATTATCAACATGCAGGGGATAAGCCAATATTTTTCCAATATAGTACCTCAAATCATTTTTTTTTGAAGAAAAAATATGCGTACGAATTATTCGAGTGGGGCAGTGTGGGAAGATATTGTGGGGTATAGCAGAGCAGTTAAAATTGGCTCAGTTGTAGAAGTAACAGGTACCGTGGCTGTAGATGACAACAATAATTTAGTAGGCGCTGAGGATGCTTATGCTCAAACCAAATTTATAATACAAAAAATAGAACAAGTATTGATACGTGCAGGCGCTTCGCTTAATGATGTGGTGCGTACAAGAATGTATGTAACAGATATTTCCCGCTGGGAAGAATATGGCAGGGCACATGGTGATTTTTTTAATCAGATAAAACCATGTACCACTATGGTAGAAGTTTCTGCATTAATTGCAAAGGAATACCTCATAGAAATAGAAGCTACTGCTGTAATACAGTAGTGTAATCACTTTGATATCATTCAGCACAGTTATGTACCGGATTAAATCCTATAAGCATTTTTAAAAACATTTGTAATGAGTTGTAAGCTTTGTATGATTACGAAATTATTTGATGTAAGATGTAGGATTGATAAGCCTTTGGAAGTGAAAATGAATTTTTCAAATACAAAACATGCTATTTAATTCTATAAACTTCTTTATTTTTTTACCCATAGTTTTTTTGTTGTACTGGTTTGTGCTAAGCAAAAAAATTAAGTGGCAAAACACTCTCCTGCTGGTATCGAGTTATTTTTTTTATGCCTGCTGGGATTGGCGTTTTTTATTCCTACTGATGTTCTCCACATTGCTGGATTATTTTTCAGGTATTCAAATTGAAAAAGCCAATAACAGCAAGCAATCGAAAGTCTGGTTATGGCTGAGTATTGTCATCAATCTGGGTTTTCTTGCCGTATTCAAATATTATAATTTTTTTATTGGTTCTGTTGCAAATGCTTTTGGAGCATTAGGGTTTCAGTTCAATCCATTCACATTTAATTTGATACTTCCGGTGGGTATTTCTTTTTATACTTTTCATGGGCTTTCATATATATTGGATATCTATTATAAAAGAATAAAAGCTGAAAAAAACTTTGTTGATTATGCTGTTTTTGTAAGTTTCTTTCCGCTCTTGATTGCAGGCCCTATTGAGCGGGCCACACATTTGCTGCCGCAAATAAAAAAATGCAGAATACCTGATTATATAAAAGCCGTAGATGGTTTGAGGCAAATACTTTGGGGGCTGTTTAAAAAAATTGTTATTGCAGATCATTGTGCCAAATATGCCAATCTTATTTTCAACAATACGGCAGATTATTCCGGCACCACTTTATTACTTGGGGCAATATTTTTTGCATTCCAGATTTATGGAGATTTTTCGGGATATTCTGATATAGCACTCGGTACAGCAAGGCTATTTGGCATTGACCTTTTAAGGAATTTTGCCTTCCCATATTTCTCAAGAGATATTGCGGAATTTTGGCGCAGATGGCATATCTCACTTTCATCCTGGTTTAGAGATTATGTGTACATTCCACTTGGTGGTAATAAAGGAACTACATACCAGAAAATCAGAAATATTTTTATTATCTTTTTAGTGAGTGGCTTTTGGCATGGCGCCAATTGGACTTTTATTGCCTGGGGCATATTGAATGCAATATTTTTTCTTCCTCTCATGCTGCGCAATAAGAATAGAAATCATATAGAAATTGTAGCAATGAATAGTGCTCTTCCTTCATTGAAAGAAGCCTTTCAAATTCTAACTGCATTTATACTTACCTGCTTTGCCTGGATATTTTTTAGAGCAGATAGTATTTCGCATGCTGTTGAATATCTATCCTCAATGTTTTCAGGACTTACCTCCATGTCATCATACTTACAAACTTTAGATATATTATATGATGATATTGGCATTGGTTTGCTTGCCGTTTTGTTTTCCTTCATCGGAATAGAATGGGTTGGCAGGAGAGATCAATATGCCATTGCAAACTTTGGTTTAAGATGGAAATGGCCACTGCGATATGCTTTTTACTACAGCATCATTTTACTCATTTTTTGGTTTGAAGCAGATGACCAGCAATTCATTTATTTTCAGTTTTAACCCATGAAAAAATTAATAGTAAAAGTCGGATTATTTTTTCTTCCTGTATCCATTTTATTTATTGAAATCATGCTACCCAAAAATCAATTCACCTATAGGCCTTGGGAAGCATTATTATTTTATCATCCCAAAAAAATTGCTTATCCCTATTATCCAAATCAAAACTTAGCAATGCATTCAGTGGGAGATTTAGGATACCGTACAAAAAACGAAATACCACGTTACGAAAACTGGCATACAGATAAACTTGGCTATAGAAATGATTCATTTATTACCAGTCCAGATGTGTTAATAATTGGTGATTCATATATTGTGGGCACCGGGCTGCCACAGGATTCAACACTTTCTAATACACTGCACAGCATATCGGGATTACAAGTGTATAACATGGCTTCTGCAATGTTTAAAGATTTTGTTGACCTATTGTCAAATGAGATAATCCAAAAACCAAAATTTCTTATATACTCTATAATCGAACAGAACCTGCCACAAACAATACCTACAACAAGAAGAAAATTTGAAACAGTAAAATGGGGAGATGTATTCAAAGACAGATTATCCAGATTTTATATGGTTAATTACTTTGGTGCAAGATGGACAGGCTCATGTGGTCGTGGATTTCCAGGTGTTACTGATAGCAGTCTATTATTTCTATCCGGCAAAAATATTAAGTATCATCATGATGATCTGCCACAGGTGGCTAAAACGATAGAACAGTATCAACATTTTTGTGATTCTATTGGTGTGCACTTTATATTTCTTCCTATACCCAATAAAGAAACTATCTATTACAAGCAAGTCCCGCTTGAATCGCAGCCAGATTATATCACAAGACTAAATGATTTATTGGCAACAAAAAAAATTGCTACTATCCAAACCCAGCAATTGTTTAACAGTTATGTTTCAGCACATGCACCTCAACAATATATTTATCAAAAAGATGATTCTCATTGGAATGCAACCGGTATTAAGCTCACAGCAGAAGCTATTAATAGTTTGCTCCAATCATACAAATATTAAATTTACGTATTGCAGTACAATACCAACTTAGTCTTTACAAAAATGAGTATAAGCAAACATCGAACTTGTCAAAAGAATTTGGATAGAATATGCTTGGCGAAATACCTTAGCCGTTTATCAAATAATCAATTGAAATATTTTTCTGATAGGTCATATCAAATATTTTTGGTAAAAATGATGATATGATGAAAAAGCAATTTTTATTTTTTCTACTTATTTTTTCTTCAGTTATTACACAAGCCCAATCCTCTCTTTGTACAAATAAAACTTGTAGAGCATTTGATTTTTGGGTTGGGGAATGGGAGGCTTTTGGTGTAAACGGGCAAAAAGCTGGTGATAGTAAAATATCACTGATTTTAGATAGTTGTGTCATATTGGAGGAATGGACAAATGTAGGCCAGCAGAGTGGTATTGTTTTTCAAGGGAAAAGTTTTAATCTATATAATACTGCATCTAAACAATGGCAACAGACCTGGGTAGATAATACAGGTAATACTACAGAGTTTCTTCGAGGTGAATCTTCTGAAGGGCAAATAATATTTTTTGCTGATAAGGTGATAGATAATAAAGGAAAGCAATTTATGCGTAAGCTTACTTTCACAAAAATTACCCCTGATAAAGTAAGGCAACTTGGAGAAATGAGTACTGATACAGGTGCTACATGGACTATTGAATATGATCTGGAATATAGAAGGAAATAGATTTTAATAGTCTAGCAGAAAATTTGAACACATTAAATCCCCAACAAATTATAATGCTATTTAAGTAAATTTTTCTTTGTATTACACCCCAAATAATTTACACCCGCTTTATATCCGCACCCAATGCTTGAAGTCTTATATCAATATTTTGATAGCCACGATCTATTTGTTCAATATTTTGGATAATACTTTTTCCATCTGCACTTAGTGCGGCTATAAGCAAAGCCTGACCTGCCCGTATATCAGGACTACTCATAGTAATGCCACGTAGTCTTTGTTCTCTTTCAAGACCTATCACAACTGCACGATGTGGATCGCAGAGTATGATTTGTGCACCCATATCAATTAATTTATCTACAAAGAATAGCCTACTTTCAAACATTTTCTGATGCACCAGCACACTGCCTCTTGCCTGTATGGCAGTAACCAAAACAATACTGAGTAAATCGGGAGTAAAACCCGGCCAGGGGTGATCGTAAATGGTGAGTACACCTCCATCTAAATAACGGGTTACTTCATAAATTTCCTGCTCCGGTATATGTATATCATCCCCTTTAAAATCCATTTGAATACCCAATTGTTTGAATTTATCAGGTATTACTCCGAGCTGTTCTATGCCTGCATTTTTAATGGTGATATCGCTTTGGGTCATTGCCGCAAGGCCAATAAAACTGCCTATTTCAATCATATCCGGTAGCATGGTGTGTGTGGTGCCGGCCAGTTCATCTACTCCGTGAATGATGAGCATATTGCTTCCAATACCTTCAATGTTTCCACCCATTCTATTCAGCATTTTACATAACTGTTGTAAATAAGGTTCGCATGCAGCATTATAAATAGTAGTTGTGCCTTTTGCCATTACAGCTGCCATCACAATATTTGCTGTACCTGTTACTGATGGTTCGTCAAGAAGCATGTAGGCACCACTGAGTTGTGGTGCTACCAATTTAAAATATCCATGATCTTTATCATACTCAAATTGGGCTCCCAATTTTTCAAAACCAATGATATGTGTATCCAATCGCCGCCTTCCTATTTTATCGCCTCCGGGCTTTGGAATATATGCTTTTTTAAACCTTGCCAGTAATGGCCCGGCCACCATCACACTGCCTCTTAATTTTCCACCTTTTTTTCTAAATGCTTCACTACTTAAATATTCGGAATCAACATTATTTGCAATAAAAGTGCAGCTGTGTCTGTCATGCCTTGTAATGGAAACACCCATATCGCCTAATAATTCTATCAGCAGATTCACATCCAAAATATCTGGTATATTTTGAATGGTAACCGGCTCCTTTGTAAGCAGCACTGCAGATATAACCTGCAGTGCCTCATTCTTTGCGCCTTGTGGTATAATTTCACCTCCTAATTTTTTGCCGCCTCTTACTTCAAAGGATGTCATTTTTATTTCTTTGCGGGCAAATTAAGGGTATATTGGCTGCTAAGCAATTTGCTGTTTGATATCTCTTGCCCACATAAATATTTTCTTTTAATCTGCATATTTGCGGATGCTTATTGCTAAACAAAAGATATCTCCAGCGCTTATCTTTAAAACAGAAAGGTTAGACTTAATGCGTATGGATAGAGACGATGCAGCATTTATTTTTGACTTGCTTAACTCTGCAGGCTGGCTGAAGTTTATTGGTGACCGTAAAATACGCTGTTTGGAAGATGCTGCCGCTTATATTGATACACTCAATCATAACAACAGCATAGTTTACTGGAAAGTGGTTGAAAACATTACCAACAACAAGTTAGGTATCATAACATTGGTCAAAAGAGATTTTCTTACACATGCTGATATCGGGTTTGCTTTTTTACCTCAATTTACAGGTAAAGGATATGCTTATGAAGCCACAAATGCATTGGTGAAATTTTTGTTTGAACATGAAATTGAAGATACAATCATGGCCATAACAAATATGGATAATGTGCCTTCAATAAAACTGCTGGAAAAAATTGGTATGCAATTTCTTCATGAGACAACAGAAAAGGAGGAGCCTATTCTTGTGTATCAACTCAATAAAATACAAGTCAAATAAAATTTACAGATGTACATAAAATGATAGTGCCTATTTATACAATGGTAGGTTAGAAGTTAGACCCACCATTAGTGTATGATTATTTTCTACTTTTATTCCATCAGCTTTAAAAATTTTTTGATACATATATCCGAGTTCTATCCGCCCAAGTTTTGGCAGTTTATATCCCAATGAAATAGCAGCTCTGTTTTGATCAAAAATGTTGTTGCCTACTTTGTTGCCAAAGTTGATCATAAATTCATCATAAACAGCGGCATATAAACTATTATCAACGATAACTTTTCCGCTAAGCGGAATAGAAAATTTATTCAATATGCGAAATCGATTGGTGTAAATAGCATCCCCGGGTTTGTATTCATCTCCAACAAGGACTGGAAGTTTTGAAAACCTTTGTTCCAAGCGAAAGCGACTGGTCCATTCAAAAATTCCTTGTTGCGAATTTAATTGCAACTGCTCCCATAAGCGGTGTTCCGGAAAACTTGCTTTTACTGCAAAATCGCCGTAGGGATATGTTTCAATAAATGCATATCCCGCAGTTAGAAATGCTGATTTACTCAAATAATAGTTGATACCTGTTCGAATCAACAATTGCTGTGGCTTTGAAATGATTTCCGCCCTTCGTAATTGTGCTTCTAAATGTAGGCCCCACTTGTCATTCAAATGGTGGTTTCCAAAGTACATATACCATCCTGTTTGATTGTTGGTAGATTGTCGTTGAGCAAAAGCATGAGGGCAAAGGAAAAATATTAAATAGACTATAAATACAATTTGCCGTAGTGCTGATAGTATAATGAATTTCATAATTGAATAATGATACTTATAAGCAAGATTATGGTGTGCGTTTCACGCAATATTAATTTGTGATGTGCAATAAAATACCTGATAGAGAAATTTTCATTTCATCAATCATCAATCTTAGAATGATTGCTTTACATTAATTTGCATAGCTCATCTTAAAATTATACAATTTATATCATTGCATATTATTCAGATCTTATTATGAAAAAATATTTATCGTTATTGTTCTTACTACCAAATATGCTGCATGCTCAGCAGCAAGCGGACTCATTGTTTATACATCGCCTTTCAGTAGAGATTTTAAATACTACAGATGCCAATAGCAATTTAAAATACCTTACAAAACAAATAGGGCATCGATTATCCGGTTCGTCTCAAATGTATCTTGCAGAGCAATGGGGAAAAAAGCTACTGTATGATTGTGGTGCTGATGAAGTGTTCATGCAAGAATGCGTGGTGCCACATTGGGTTAGAGGAGCAAAGGAGCATGGCGTAGTATCCTATCAACAAAGTGGGAAAGTGATTGAAAAAAGTTTAAGTTTACTTTCATTAGGAAATGCAGTAGGCACAGGCACTAATGGGGTGCAGGGCGGTATTGTTGAAGTACATTCATTTCAAGAACTGGTTGCTAAGCAAAAAGCTGTAAAAAATAAAATTGTATTTTTTAATGTTCCTTTTGAGGATACATTGATTGAAACAAGTACTGCTTATGGTAGAAATGTAACCTACAGAGGGGGTGCTGCAAGTGCATCTGCAAAGTATGGAGCCAAAGCTGTGATAGTACGCAGTATGACACATGAAGGGGATAATATTCCGCATACCGGAGCACTGAGGTATAATGATAGCTTTCCACATATTCCAGCTTTTGCTTTGGGTGTGGATGATGTAAGGATGCTTCAGGATATTGTAGCAAATGATGGAGATGCAAAGTTGTCTTTATTTTCTTATTGCAATATACTACCGGACACTATTGCACACAATGTAGTTGGAGTATTGAAAGGAACTGAGTATCCTGAATCTGTGATAACGATTGGAGGGCATTTAGATAGTTGGGATGTGGGTGAAGGCGCACAAGATGATGGCGCAGGTATCATACACACCATTGAAATATTGAGGGCTTTTACAAAGCTGGGTTATCGTCCTAAGCATACCATTCATTTTGTACTGTTTGCAAATGAAGAAAATGGCACACGTGGTGGCGCAGCTTATGCAGCCTCATTTAAATCGAATCAAATGCAATCCTATTTTGCTTTAGAATCAGATGCCGGAGGTTTTACTCCACGTGGTTTTGGCATAACCTGTCCAGATGCAGTTTATGAAAAAATACTTGGCTGGAAATCCTTTTTTGAACCTTATTTTGGAGAGCGTATCTCTGCCGGTGGCGGAGGTGCAGATATTGGTTTTTTGAATGAGCAATACCACACTCCAACAGCTGGTTTAGAAACAGATAGTCAACGGTACTTTGATCTACACCATACTGAAAAAGATATTTTTGAAAATGTAAATATGAGGGAGTTAAAACTAGGTGCCATCAATATGGCAGCACTTATTTATCTTGTGGATAGTAAAGGATTGTAAATTTGCTTTATGAGAAAAATTATATCCATCATCTCAGTTGTTGTAGTGCTGATATTGGCAGTATTTATTTTTTGGAAATATTTTTATACTTACAGTGAAGGTAACCGCACTGGAATGTTACAAAAATTTAGTTATAAGGGGAATGTTTTTAAAACTTATGAAGGTGAACTGGTACTAAACAGCATCATCATGAATTCAACTACAGCTATGGCTAGTGAAAAATTTTATTTTACTGTAATTGATGAAGTTTTGGGAAAGAAAATGTTAGAATTAGAAGGACAAAAAGTAGTATTGATGTATCAGCAAAAAAATGGTACACTACCTTGGCGTGGAGACTCGCAATACATTGTTGATAGTATTAAAGTATTGCCATGAGCAACTGATACCATTATTTACTAAAATGAAGCTTGTAATATGTGCAGCAAAAAACACATGAATGTTGCCTTTAACTATTTTACTACAGTATTACAGCAATGAGAAAAGTAATAGTAACGGCACCTGTGCCGGAATATTTGATTGAAAGACTGAAGCACAATGGCTATCAAATATCATATCAACCTACCATCACTTATGAGACACTTACAAATGAAGTGAGTGATGCAGAAGGGCTTTTAGTAACCACCCGATTACGAATAGACAAACCATTATTGGATATTGCCAATCAGCTACGCTGGATTGGAAGATTAGGCAGCGGTATGGAGCTTATAGACACTGATTATGCTGCATCAAAAAATATCATTTGCGTAAGCAGTCCCGAAGGAAATAGAAATGCAGTAGGTGAGCATTGCTTGGGTTTATTACTCAATCTGCTTCATAAGATAAGCAGTAGTTACGATGAAATAAAAAATGGCCTTTGGATTCGCAGTGCCAATAGAGGTACAGAGTTATCAGGAAAAACAGTGGGTATAATTGGATATGGAAATACAGGATCTGCTTTCGCAAAACTACTTCAACCCTTTAATGTAACTGTACTTGCCTATGATTCATTAAAACATGGATTTGCAAATGATTATATAAGGGAAGCATCATTGGCACAAGTGATGCGCCATGCAGATGTCATCAGTTTGCATTTGCCATTAACAACTGAAACAAAGCATTTTGCCGATGATACATTTTTTGAGCAGGCGGAAAGAAACCCTGTATTTATAAGCACTTGCAGAGGAAAAGTAACAGATACGCAAGCTGTAATTCATGCACTAAAAAATAATAAAATTGTCGCTGCGGGCCTGGATGTGCTTGAAAATGAAAACCTGGCTACATTGACACCTGTAGAGCAAGAACAATTAAATATTCTTTGTGCCAATCCCCGAGTAATTATTACGCCACATATTGCAGGATACAGTCATGAATCATTTTTTCAAATGTCAAAAATTGTCTTAGACAAATTACAAATACCTTCCTGAAATCATCAGGCATGAAAATGAATTCAGCAAATAATCGTTTATTCATTTTGGAAAAAAGAAACCTGTGTATCAAACAATAAATTGATGTATTTATTGTGGGCTATTTGTTAAACCCATACGGAAGAATACTTCAACCACATCCACATTGATAAAAGTATAATGTGGTGTACCGGAAAAATATTTTCGATGCAAACTGCTATCTTAGCAGCACCAATCAACCGTTATGCTTAGATATTTTGCTATCTCAGAATTGCTTATTATGTGTTGCTTTTTTTCCTGCAGTACACAAGAGCCAGAAAAGGTAGAAAGGGATACAACAATTACAAAAGTGAATGCCTACAGCGATTTATTTTTAGACAGCATTCAGGTAGAGCTTTTTATTCAGGCACATGAGGATAAAAGCAAGTGGAGAAAGGATTTCTTCAATTTTTATCTGCCCCGTAATTATAGCTATGCATGGTTTAGTAATGATGGCATGGAAGAACAAGCCATCAACCTCATGAATCTTGTAAATAATGCAATGGCACTGTATGATGACAGTAGTCTTTTTGACAACAAAAGTTTTGCATTATTTGATACATATAAAAATAAAGCCAAGCACAACAAAGCAGAAGTAGCTGAAACAGAATTATTACTAACAGCAAAATTTTTTGAATACAGTAAAAAAATGTTTAAGGGTACGGATTCAGATATTGCAAAAATCGGATGGTTTATTCCCAGAAAAAAATTAGACTACAATCAATTACTTGCCTCCATTTTACCAGGAAAAAATAACGAAATGAGTTTATCCGGGAATAATATTTCATACACTATGCTTCAGGATTTTTTACCAAAATATGCGCTGCTCAGCAAAGTATATTTTGAGCAGATTCCTTTGCCAAATAAGGCATATCATAAAGGCGATTCATCTGTCGTCATTAAAAAAATTAAAGATAGATTATATGCATTTGGGGATTTAAAAATTAATGATAGTAGTGGCGTTTTTGATACTGCACTTTACGAAGCCGTATTGCAATTTGAGCATCGCATGGGTTTGAAAGAAGATGGTGTAATAGGCACAACATTCATCAAGGAATTGAATGTAACTATATCGGAGCGAGTACAACAAATTTTAGTGAATTTGGAGCGTATGCGTTGGATGCCTGCTCAGGATGATAGCAACCATATTTTTGTAAATATTCCTGACTATAAAATGTATGTATATGATAGTAGCAAACTGCGTTTTTCCATGAATGTAATAGTGGGTAAAACTGCTACATCAACTACTATATTTTCTGGCAACTTAAAATATGTAGTGTTTAGTCCTTATTGGAATGTACCCTATAGCATTGTAAAAAATGAGATAGCCCCGGGTATGAAGCGTAGTGGAAGTTACCTTTCCAGGCACAATATGGAAGTAATAGGAAAAGGGAAAGATGGCCTGCCTGTTATAAGGCAAAATCCCGGTGGTAGCAATAGCTTGGGTAGGGTAAAATTTTTATTCCCAAATAGCTACGATATTTATTTTCATGATACACCCAATAAAGGATTATTTGGCAGTACTAATAGAAATTTTAGTCATGGCTGTATCAGGCTGAGTGAACCAAAAAAGTTAGCACAATATTTATTGAGAAATGACACTGCATGGAATGAGGAAAAAATTGATAGTGCCATGCATTTATCTAAGGAAAAATCGATAACATTAAAAAAGCAAGTGCCAGTAACGCTTGCCTATTTTACAGCATGGGTAGATGAAAAAGGATTGCTTAATTTTAGGCGGGATATTTATAAGCATGATAGTGTATTAGCGGCCAGATTGTTTGTGAAATAATGTCTTGATTTAATCTTTGAATTTTGCTGGTGTTAACCTATCAATTTTTTTGGTAAGCCTTCTACAGTAATTTTATACCCCCGCATTCTTGCGCAGAAAGCGGGGGTATAATGCGCTGAAAATATATGTTGGGATTACTGTTTCACCAGTTTCAAAGTCTTTGTTTCCTTTTCATCTTTTACAATCACAAGATACATACCCGGAGACAGGTTACTAGCATCTATGGCAATTGAGTTTGAATGGATACTGGTTGTTTCCCATATTGTTTTACCATCTATATCGGCTAAAATAACTTTCACCACACCCGAAGGATTAAAAATAGATAATTTGGCAATAGTGGTTACTGGATTAGGATAAAAAGATGCACTAAATTTAGCACTCACTTGCTCATTTAATCTTGCTGAATTGTTTGCTGATTTGCTTGCTGTGCTCAAAGTCTTGTCACAAAATATTATGGGATCATTGCAGATTGAACTGTCGTCATAATTGAATGAGGCCCATATTAACGGTACAAATAACCCCGTGCTTCTATTGCGGTTGGCTCGCTGAAATCTTTGCAAAAATACCTGTAGATTTGAAGGTGCATATCCGGGACAAATGTTACAAGTGTTTCCATTCATATCTGTTTTCATAATATGAGCGTCACTAATGCCGGCACTATTGTAATCTTTTATGGAAGAGAAATAGCTTATACCAGGTGTAATAACGCCATCGATATTGTCAATACCAAAACCAATATCGTAGTTCATGCGATTATATGCATACCAGTTCATACCAAATCCTGCTGCATTTACACGATACATCATTTCAAATATGCCATTGGGTGTTGTTAATGCACCTGCCAGATAAAATTGATTACCGGGTGCTTCCGTAAGGTCATAACATTTGCTGGTGTACATTGTAGCACCAATTTGCGTACGAAGTATATTTTGTGCAATGGATGCTCCATTGGCAATGTTTAGTTCGGTATACAGCATGCTGGAAGTAGAAGGGAATACTGCGCCAAAATTTGTAAATCCACCCACCGCCAGTGTACCATTTGCAGTAAAGCGTACTGCCTGAAATTCATCATCTGTAAATGCATGGTAATTGTTTGCCCACAGCACTGCGCCATTGGGTGTAAGTGCAAAAGCAAGCCCATCAACACCGGTAGCACCTATCGGATTATCTTGTATAGTACCAACTACATAAATGCGACCATTGGCATCTTCACATAGTTGCTTGGATATACAGAATGCCGAGTTGAACTGACCACCACCAAAATCAAAATTATACCGTCTTGCCCACACAATAGTACCATCAAATAGTACCCTCATTACAAAGCAATCAGTAAATCCATTACGTTCACTTTGCCCGCACACAATCCATGTTGGCTGCCCGTTTACAAGTATTGCAGACTTGCGTATGCAATTGGCCATATCTCTGGATTGATCAAAATCTATACGCCTGGCACTGATCACATTGCCCAATGCATCAAGTCTTGTAAAAAGCATATCGCTGCCACCAGGAATATTATTTGCCTCTGTGAGATTATTATTCATTACTGCACCTACCGCTACAAACCCCCCAGTGCCTGTATTATCTTTTACTTCTGCAATGCTATTGCCAATAGTATTGTACCAGCGATTAGCAACTTGAGCGTATTGGTGACCAAAGTTCCCAAATTGTGTTAAACCGTTGGTGCCAATCTGGACAAAACGTAGGCGATGACAGCGGTTATCCGGGGCGGGTAAAGCGGTATTGTTGTACGATGTGCCAACGCCCACATGATAGTAATTCAGGGGATTATTGGCTACATAGTTTGAACGGGTTATGAGGCCACTATTGAGGCGCTCATTGCGCAATGCTGGTGTTGAAAAATCCAGATTGTAGTGGTGCTGAAAATACTGCGCTTGCACAGTAGCAACCAAGAATAAAAAGACCATAGTACCAAATCGTTTCATGACTGTAAATTTTTGAAATAAGTAATAATTTTTCCTCTGCAAAAATGAGTTAGCAGGCAGGGGTTGGCAATACCACTTCTATGTTAGTCATGTCGCTTAAAATCAGGAATTGTACCATATTGATGGGACAAGCAAAAAAGAGTAAGCTATGAATGAAACAAACAAAGAAAAAAGGAAGTATGAGGGGCTTTATTATAAACCCCTGACAGGAAATATTTTTGCAATGGCTTCCTGTGCGGAATGCACATGGAGCTTTTCATAAATGCGTTTGATATGGGTGCGGACTGTTTCAATGGAAATATCTAATTGAGCTGCGGTCATTTTATAGCTGTATCCTTTCATGAGCAATTGTAATATCTCCTGTTCCCGCACAGATAGAGCATCTATAGCATTGCTACGTGCAGGCGTTTTTGGGAAAAGTGACAAAATTTTTCGTGCCACGGACGATGAAATAGGAACGCCACCTTCATACACTTCTTTGATAGCATCAATAATTTTTGAGGGAGGTGTTTTTTTAAGTAAGTAGCCGTTGGCTCCGTTACATATAGCTTTGAAAATATTGTCATCATCATCAAAAACAGTAAACATGAGCACCTGTGTGTCAGGACAAATGCCACGAATCATACGCAAGCCTTCAAGTCCGTTAGTTCCGGGCATATGTATATCCATGATTACTACATCCGGTTTATATTTTTGCAAATGGGCACTAATATGATTGCAGTTTTCAAAAGCCCCCTTCAACTCATATCCATCTGTACTGTTGATAAGGATAGTGAGCGTATCACGAAACGCTATATCATCTTCATATATCAAAATATTTATCATACGGTGGGGGGTAAATATAGGCACAGGCAATAAGAATTATAAAAAGCTAACTTACAGGTATAGAAAGCTTAACCACCGTACCTCCTGATGTACCGGAACGAATCTCAATAACTCCATTTAATGATTCAGCTCTTGATTGCATATTCTTAAGACCATTGCCCGAAGTATCTTTGGTTTTATCAAAACCTCTGCCATTGTCAGTCATTGTAGTGATAATATATTTTCCCTCCTTTTGAATTTGAATAGATGCTTTGGTGCAGCAGGCATATTTTGCTATATTGTTAATGGCTTCTTTAAATATGAGAAAATAGTCTTTCCTGATTTGCATAGGAATGGGCAACTCCTCAATCTGCTCCGAAATATGAAAGATGATATCCACGTCGAGTGGCTCAAGCATTTCTGCAGCATATTCACGCATACGCACCAGCATATTGTTGAATCTATCATTGTCTGGGTTTACTGACCAAACAATATCATCCATTAAATCAATCATCCGTTTTGAAGTATCGCCAATTCGGGAATAAATTTCTGTTGGCTGCATACCAGTCTGAATCTTTCCTTCTTGTGCCAGCCTACTTAGCATGGCAATGCTGCTCAATGCAGAGCCCACATCATCATGTAGATCTTTGGCAATACTGCTGCCCAATTTATAGAGTTGTAGCAATTGCTTTATTCTTACCCGATATATAATATACAGTATTGTGCAGCAGAATAATAGACATAATAAATAAAACCACCAAGTGCCCCACCAGGGTGGGCTGATGATGACTTGAAGAGATACCGGTTTTGTATTCCATTTACCGTCATTGTTTGCTCCTTTTACATAAAAAATATAATGTCCAGGTTTTATATCTGTGTAGCCTGCAAAATGCTGATTGCCTGAGTAATTCCAGTCCAAATCAACGCCTTCGAGTTTATAAGCATATTGATTATTGATTGTGTTGATATAATTGAGTGCGGCAAATTGAAAAGAGAAAAAGTTTTGGTTGTATTTAAGTAGCAGTTTATTTATTTTCCGGTAATTAGTGAGCACTAATGTGTCACCCATCTCTTCAATAGCTGTATTCAAAACTTTTATCTGTGTTATAACTATGGGAGGTATATATGGATTGGGTACAATTTTTTTGGGATTAAATGAAACCAGCCCTGTGTTGGTACCAAAATACATTACGCCATCAGAACCCTTGCTGACGCTGTTTGTTAGAAACTGATCAGATGGAATACCATCCTTTGTTGTAAAACTATAGAACTTGTTTTCCTTTCTACTGTATTTAGACAATCCATGATTAGTGCCAATCCATACATTACCATCTAAATCTTCTGATATGCTTCTGATGCCATCATCCGGAAGGCCGTCTTTTTTTGAAAAGAAAATGGCTGTATCAGTTCCTTTCCTAAACAAGTTCAGACCTTCTTTGGTGCCTACCCAAATATTTTGAAAC
This sequence comes from uncultured Parafilimonas sp., assembly GCA_937892395.1. Taxonomy (GTDB): domain Bacteria; phylum Bacteroidota; class Bacteroidia; order Chitinophagales; family Chitinophagaceae; genus CALAGJ01. The sequence goes on along the minus strand of CALAGJ010000188.1, from coordinate 20,245 downwards.
AAGTCCTTAAAAATGCTACTGACATTGTTATTAGATAATTTTTGGATTTTGCTATCAGAACTGTATTTCTTTACAATCTTTCTATCTTTAAATATCAGTAGACCGGCATCAGTACCACACCAAGTTTCATTGTTGTTTTGCAAAACTGAACGTATGATATAGTCTGCCTGTATGCGGCCTGTTTGCGACACATATATCGGGTCTATTTGATCAGTTAGCTTATTATACTTGCAAATTCCTTTGTATGTGCCAATCCAAATGCTTCCATCAGTGCATTCCGCAAATGAATAAATATTATCACTCGGTAAATTGGGATGGCTTGTTGTTACAATTTGTTTCCATGTGCTTTTATCTGAACTACTTGCTGCCGGCACAATAAAGCAACCCTGCAACATGGTGCCTATCAACAAATCGCCATTAGCTCTGGTAAACATACAGTTTATCTGATCAAAGCCATGGGCCGACAAAACAGGTGATATAAGTTGCAGACTGATATTGTTGTTTAAATTTTTGAGTACTCTTAGTGTATCTGTATCTGTAGCTACCCACAATCGGTTTTTGCTATCCGTTGTAAGTGCCAGTACAAATGAGGTTTGAGGCAAAAACTCTTTGCCTCCCATCCACTCATTAAAAAAATGCTTAGAAGGAATATACCTCGTAACTCCTTTTGAAGTGCCACACCAAATAACACCGGACTTGTCTTCGTAAAGACTATAAATGTTTGATGAGACAAGGCTGGTGCTAATGGAACTGGAATGTGTGTAGCTTTTTTTGCCCGTAATGACTGATGGTGATAAAGAGGTAAACTTCAAAATACCTTGATCATTTAAAGCCATCCAGCTACTGCCATTATTGTCTATTATAAAATCATTGCATATCCATTCTTCTTTTTGATTGTTGGCAAGCAATGGCATAAAATGATCCACATGTATGTTTTGACTGATTTGGTTGAAGCTGACTTTGTCCAGCATGTCATATCCGCAAAGCCATACAGATCCGTCTTTCGATGAGAAAAGCCGATTGATGGTATTATTCGTTATTGAATTTTTTTTGCTATCACTTTGATAAAAACGACAAAATTTTTTTGTGGTTGGATTGAATATACAAAGGCCATTGTAAGTGCCGGCCCAGCCTAAGCCATGTATATCAAAGACAATAGAAAAAACTTCATTTGATGCTATACTGGCGCTATCTGTCTCTGCATATTTGTTGTGTTTAAAAAAATATTTCTCATTTTGCTTTTCGGCCTGATCAAGTCCACCACCATAAGTGCCAATCCAAAGTTTACCTTTTTTATCTTTAGCAAGGGAAAAAATTTCATTTGAAGCGATGCTAGTACTATCGGAGTTATTGTGCCGAAAAACATCAAACCTGTTTTGTTTTTCATCATATCGATTAAGCCCGTTATGCGTAGCAATCCATAGGTTTCCATCTCCATCTATGCATAGTGCATACACAGCATTGTCTGACAAAGAATGAGGATCATTTGCTTTATGTTTATACACTACACAGCTATAACCATCATATCTGGTAAGACCTTCCTCGCTTCCAAACCACATAAAGCCTGACTTGTCTTGAATGATAGCATTCACAATTCTGCCAGAGAGCCCTTGTTCATAATTAAGGTTTTCAAATTCATGTGCCTGACCGTGTGCATACAATGCCGCAGCACAGAGCGGCAAAAACCAAAATATATGTTTTGAAAACTTACATTTCATTAGTCCTAATCAAAACCAACTGCACGCTGTTGTTCCCTTTTACTCAACTACACTATTTATACCAGTTGTTGGACTCGATGAAGATACTGTGCTGAAAGGTAAATAGCTGGCACAGTCACGGTGTGTATTAATCACGCAAAATTTCTTTGGACAGCATGCACGTAATGGGCAAGGGTAGCAATAGCCTGAGGCATACCAACTTGCAAATCCAACCTCCTCATTCCGGGGAGATGTGATGGCAAGACCTGTGCCTTTTGAAAAATTGCAACCGAACATACCGTTCATGATATAAACCGTATCGCTATTCATTCTATTAAGCAGCATTATAAGGTCACTCTTCTTGAAAATGCCGCCTTCGTATTGCTTGGTTGGCAGAGAGTCAATCATAAACTGTCTTACACTGGAAAGTGGTAGAGTAAAGCCTGTACCACAGGAGTTGGAGTCAGTTTCATTTCCTGAATTGGTTGCCGGATGATGCATGCTGCCCAGTACAATAAATGAACAGATAGCTACAATTGAAACAAAATTATATTGCAGTGTGCGAAGAATTCCCTTTTTCATACTGACAGAATTTGAAAGATTATATATTAAAATACTATTTTGTTTTCAAAAGTACATAAAACTGGTTAGACATCTGAAAGGGGATAAATTTAGAGCAAGTGTGGTTTATAGTTAGCTTTGCATTTTCACAAATGTTATAACTATGTCTTCTATTCTTCTTCAAGTTGAAAATAATATTGCTTATATCACTCTCAATCGCCCCGACAAACTTAATGCCTTCAATCGGCAAATGGCATTTCTGCTGCAAGATATTTTAGATCAATGTGCGGCATCAAACGATGTGCGCTGCATTGTGATAACTGGTGCCGGCAAAGGGTTTTGTGCGGGTCAGGATTTAGCAGAAGTTGTAGATCCGCAAGGGCCCGGGATGAATCAGATATTATCGGAACATTATAATCCCATTATCAGTCGTATTACTCAATTAAAGAAACCTGTGATAGCTGCAGTAAATGGTGTGGCTGCCGGAGCAGGTGCCAATCTTGCTATTAGTTGTGATATTGTAGTAGCTGCTTCATCATCATCTTTTATACAAGCGTTTAGTAAAATAGGATTGATCCCGGATAGTGGTGGCACTTATCATTTGGCAAAGTTAATTGGACTACAGCGTGCCTCAGCCCTAATGCTATTGGGCGATAAAGTATCTGCCGCAGAAGCAGTACAAATGGGAATGATTTATAAAGTATTTGAGGATGACTTATTTGAAGCAGCCGTAAAGAAAATGGCGGAGCAAATTGCTGCCATGCCTACTTATGCTTTGGCATTAACCAAGCAAGCATTACAGGCATCAGTGCACAATAATTTAGAACAGCAGTTGGCAATAGAAGATCAATTGCAACAACAAGCAGCTGCTTCGCATGATTTTGGTGAAGGTGTAGCAGCATTTTTAGAAAAGAGAAAACCAATATTTCTGGGGAAATGATTTTATACCTGATGCAGCAGCTTTTGGTCATCAGCTGTAAGCTGCCATAAATTTACTTCCTGTTCAAAATTTAGATAGCCGGGAATGGTGGTATAAGTTTTCAGTTTTGTAAAGCCCAGTTTTTCCAAAGTCCTATTGGGTGCAGGGTTTAAGCTATAAGGCTCACAATATAAATATTGAAGCTGTAAATTTTTAAAGAAAAGAGGGATTGTCATTTTCAGAAAAGAAATACCCAATCCTTTTTGTCTTAGATTATTTTGCCAAAGGTGAAGATGCATATATGCGTTGCTGCCATAAATGATTTTATTTACATTGCTATGTCCAATAGCAATATCGTTATATTCCCAAATGATACAGTAAGATTGCTTTTCATGATAGGGTAAAGATAATTGAGCTGAAAGCATATTGTATAGCTCCTGTTTGGCAGGAATTTTTGAAATATCAACACCCATATTTTTCAAAAATTGATGATCGGGCTGGTGCCAATAATTTACAATTGATGTGATATCTTTTTCTTCTATTTCTCTTACGCTACATTCTTGAATCTGCATGGAGTCATTATCTTTTAAAGTTCAAAACTACATATAATTTTGCGTTCAAAATTCTTTATATATTAAGCAGGGTAAACATTATATCTTCTAAGTGCTTCATCCATTTTGTCATACACAAGTTGTTTCAATTCGGGTATTTGAGATTCATTGGTAAAATCATTTACTTGAACAGGGTGCAGAAAAATGGCAGTTAAGCTACCAGCATTGAGTGATTGAAAAGATTGCCAGTGCATGCGTGTTTTACTATCGGGATAGATGATGGGTTTAATGGGAGTTTGTGTTTCAATAGCCAATCTGAAAGCACCATCGTAAAAATCTTTGAGGGGTTTAGTATCATCCATATTAAAAGTGCCTTCAGGAAAAATAAATATGCTCAAATCCTTGTGCAAAGCTGCTGATAAGGCACGAAGGCTCTGAGCTCTTTTCTCAGGACTACTTCTATCCACCACTACTACTATTGCTCTATAAATAATGCCAAACAAAGGATATTTCACCATTTCATATTTGCCCAAAACCCTTACCGGTTGGCGGATACTCCGTGCCACACAAGGCGCATCCATATAACTGGTGTGGTTGCCCACGAAAATAAATTGCTCCTTTTTATTGTGTGGTGATTCATGGATTTCTTTGTAGTGAATACCAATCAGAAAATGCCAACAAATAGCCCAAACATTACAGGCTGTGTATATGAGATTACCGCCAATTGTTTTGCCGAAAGGCAGAAAAAGAAAAACAAAAATCACTACAATAATCATCAGGATGAAAAAACTAAATAAAGCCCAGATGATATATAGAAGATGAAAAAGTTTTTTGAAAATCTGCATGGATAAGCGGCTCATTATTGAGCTGCAATGATAGAGATAAAATGATTTAAAAACAGACTGAAATGAAAAGCTACAATTCTTTCCAGGTATGATCTGCCAGTAGCTGTACTGCAGCTTCAAATCTCTTAAATGGCCCGGCACCACCCCATTCGGCAGGAGCTACTAATGACAACATAAAGTTACCATCTTTCTTTTCATACAGATAATAATTTTGACCAATATTTGGTTTGAAAGAAAGCTGTGCCGTATAGATTTTTTGTGAGAGTTCTTTTCTCTTTTGTATTTCTTGCGCCTGTAGTGCAAGCAATTCAATTTGCCTTCTGAGTTGGTCAAGCTGCATATTGGTTTGTTCTTCCATAGCAAGCAATGCCTTGTGTTTGATAACACCCTCCTTAGTTGGCTTTATAACAGCTCCCGAAACACCTGCGGCATAAGGCAAGACACTGAGTTGTCTGTGATAGTATGCAGTATTGGTGTATGTTTCACCAGTTGGCTGATTCCCTTGTGTGATAATTTTCAAATAGCCATTTGGTTGTATTTCGTGCTGCACATGCAATACAGATTGGGCATTGGTATAAAAATGTATTTCAAATGAAATACTATCTCTAAAAATCACCTGTGCCTGCTGTGCGAGTGCCTGCTCTTCAAAAGCATGTAAAGCGCCATCTGCTTCAATCATATACTCGGATGACATAGCATCATTCTCTAAACTGACAAAGCTGTGTGTAATATGCATTTGCTTTGTATTACCCATACCCTCTATCTTATAAATTCCGCTTTTGGGCCTTTGCCCAAATTCATAATTACCTTTTTCCGGAAACAATTGCCAACTACCTAAGAAATTATATGCCTGCACCATAAAGAGCTGCGAAGGAAAGATATTGACCAGCAAATAACAAGAAGCTGATAGAATATTTTTATACGCTATTCTCCACTTTATTATGCCAGGATAATCATTATGATTACTGATTCATTAATTTAAACCCCCTCGCAACCATTATTACATTACACTTTTTACCCAAGTGGAAAAGCATATTTTCCTGTTTGCCATAAGCCTGTTGACCACCATGTGATATACAACCAAAAAAGATCTTTAAACAAATAGGGCTATATTGCAGGCTAATAACATCTTAATGCCCTCACATATAAAATGCAGAATAAAGCCATAGAAGTTTTTTATCTTTTTTTTCAGGGCATTTTAACCTTCCAGGTTTTGATTTTTGGTGTTTTATATATTGTAACGGGGAGAAAAGATTTACGCTGGTACTCTCTCTTTTTACTTTTTGCAGCGATCTATTTTTTTATTAATGCGCCCTTTACATTTTTTGGAATCCCGGAAGAAGCTGTGTGGAATTCAGTTTGGTATGACTATACAAATACCCCATTAATAATTTTTGAAAACTTTTTTTATCTTTTATTCCTTCAATCTTTTTTCTCTGATTTTACAAATGATAAAAAAATTAATGTCTTATTCAGGTCAATGCTATGGCTTGTACCCTGTATTCTGCTCTTCTTTATAATACTTACTAGTTTCAATGCTGACAAGCAATTTATTTTTTATACCGTAAAACTGATTACCGTATTTCCTGCAATGGTTGTTGCTTATATTGTATTGAAAAATAAATTACCCTTTGCCACTCTTGTGGCAAAGGGCCTGTTGTGCACAATAGCGGGCACTCTGCTTACAGTATGTATGATTGTTTTGAGAAATAACGGAGTGCATCATTTGTTTACTGACGGCTACCCTTTATTTTTTATCAGGCTTGGCATTTTAGGCGACATGATTTTTTATATGGCTGCCATTTTAAAAAAATGGCATTTCCAGGAAAAGCAACTGGCTGTAGAAAAATTACAATCACAGTTAGCTGTAGAAAAAGTACGCAACAAAATTGGCAGCCAGTTGCATGATGATATAGGAAGTACACTTAGCGGTGTATCCATGTACAGCCATATGGCTGGTGTGCAACTGCAAAACGGTGAACATGAAAAAGTAAAACAAACCCTGGGCATCATACAAAAGAATACAAACGATATTGTAAACAAACTGGGCGTACTGGTATGGTCTGTAAATCCCATGTATGATTCTGTGCAGGTGATGCTTGAAAAACTTGAACAGTATGGTCTTGAAATGTGCAGAGCGAGGAATATCATTTTCAAAACAAAAGGCAATCTATTAACCAATTTGTCACTTTCTGAAGAAGAACGCTATCACATTTTTTCCATTTTTAAAGAAGCCATCAACAATGCCGTTAAATACAGCAATGCCACTCACCTGCATTTGGAAGCAAAGCAAGAGGCTGGTTATATTATTATATCATTGCAGGATAACGGAGAAGGTTTTGATATTGACAAAGTAAAAAAAGGCAATGGTTTAAATAATATGGAGCAACGGGCTAAGGAAATTGGCGGCATACTTGATCTGAAATCAATTCCGGATGAAGGCACCGTTTTACATCTGAAGATAACGAGATAGTGAAAAAAAATACCTGGCTTTATAGTATTTAGTAAATACCCCATTATCCATTTTTTGGAAACTCATTTATATTACATAAAATACTTTCACCCATGTGTATGAAAATTTTACGGTACTTCATGTTGCTTATGCCGTTGCAGGCATTCTATGCTAATGCACAAATTAATAATGCTGACAGCCTGGTAAAAGTGCTTCAGAAAAGCAAAGAAGATACGAACAAGGTAAAAACATATTTTGAATTGGTTAAAGTATTAAGGGCTTATGACTATAACAGTGCAAGGGCTTATGCACAAAAAGAGTTTGCACTGAGCAGCAAAATAAATTACGCATGGGGCATAGGGAAATCACTTAACCAGTTGGGATTGATTGAGCGTTCGGTATCAAATACTGATTTATCCAACAGCTATTTTTTGCAAAGTGCAACAGCTTTTTTGGAAAACAAGGATTATGGAAATGCCATCATTGCCTATTCTAACCTGGCAGATAATTACACGATGAGCAAACACAGTGATTCTGCAATTACATGTATAAAGCTTGCCAGTATTTATAACACTTTTGAAAAAGATTCATCCCGGCGCATGCAAAACAAGTTGCTTTTCTATGGCAGCCTCGCTTCCGTTTATTATGTAGTCAATAAAACAGACAGTTGTATTATTTATGCAGACAGCGCCATCAGGCTTGCAAAAACAGTGGGTGATGCAGGAGCCTTGGGAGATGCCTATTTGCAAATTGCTGCGGCCTGCCAGTATTCGTTGCAACACCAGAGGGCAATAAATTATTCCCGGGAAGCAGTTGAGTTTTTTTTAGGAATAAATGCATTGGTGCAGTTAAAGCAGGTATATCAAAACATGTCTATGGCATTTTATAGCCTGCAACAATATGATTCCTGCTTATATTATAGCAGCACCGCAATGGATTATGCTGTGCGCATAAATGACAGTGCCGCTTTTAAAGCCATATACCTGAATATGGGTCTTGCATCTGCCGGTTTAAAAAAATATAATGATGCATTAAGTTGGTATCAAAAAGGAATTCATGCGACAGGGGAAAGCCGGAGTAATGCAAACCAGCAGTTGCATCAGTTTACTGCAGAAGCATACAACCATTTGAAAGATTATAAAAACGCCGTCATTTTTTTTAAAAAAGCGCTTTCCCTTCTGGACAGTACCGATCATAAAAGAAGATTTGAATGTGCCGGCAGCTTAAGCGAAACCTACAGTCAGCTTGGTGATTATAAAAATGCATTTGAATATAGTCAACTATGCCGCAGGGAAGAGCGCCAGTATTTTGACACCCTCCAGGCAAACACATTAAACGATATATATGTAAAATATGAAACTGAGAAAAAGGAAGACCAGATAAAAGTTCTTACTGCCGAAAACAAATTAAAAACCGCAGAAGCGGCACGTCAGAGTCAACAAAAAACGGTTGCCTTTTCCAGTATTTTTTTAGTGATGGCAATAACCGGATATATATTTTACTCCTACAGGAAAAAAAGGGAGCGGCAGAACCGTGATCAGATGATGCAGGAGCGCCTGCGCATCAGCCGTGAACTGCATGATGAATTAGGCTCCACCCTAAGCGGCATAGCCATGTACAGCCATCTTACCAGGGAACAAATAAAAAATGCACAACCGGGAGACGTGGAAAAGTCTTTAAGCATCATACAGCAAAGTGCCGGTGATATGGTTAATAAGCTAAGCGATATTGTATGGCTTATCAATCCCGGGCAGGACAGCCTGCAACAATTGCTGCAAAAACTGGAAGAATATGTGAACGAAATGGCCGCTGCAAAAAAAATAAAGGTTCTGTCAAAATTTCCTGAATACCTGGCGCATAACACATTGAGTATAGAAAGCCGCCGCAATATGTACCTGGTTTTTAAAGAAGCCATCAACAATGCTGTAAAATACAGCAATGCCTCCCTGCTGCAGTTAGAAGCAAAGCAAGAGGATGGTCATATTGAAATATCATTGCAGGATAATGGGGATGGTTTTGATGTTGAAACGGTTAAAAGGGGCAATGGATTAAATAATATACAGCAAAGAGCAAAGGATGCAGGTGCACAGTTAAAAATAAATTCAGAAAAAGGCAGAGGTACATCTATTGCCCTTTCTGTAAAAATCACCCAATGAGGTATGCACGGCTGTTTAAGAGCTGGTATTTTTGCAACCTGTAAACATCCATCCATTCAGGATAAATTTTTACAGCAAAAAAGTTATGGATATAAGGGTAGCCATTTTTGAAGACAACACATTAGTAAGGGAAGCCCTCTATGCCATACTGAATGGTACACCAGGCTACACCTGTACCGGTGCTTTTGCAGATGCTAACCAATGGCTGGCCAACCTGAAAAGAAGTGAACCCGATGTGGTGCTGATGGATATTGAAATGCCCGGGCTGAATGGCATAGAAGTAACTCAAAAAATCACCAGGCAGTTCCCCGATATAAAAGTGCTGATACAAACCGTTTTCAACGACAGCGACAAAATTTTTAATGCTCTTTGTGCAGGCGCTTCCGGATACATTCTTAAAAACGATCCGCCGCATAAATACATTGAAGCCATTGCCGATGTATATAATGGAGGCGCCCCGGTAAGTGCCACCGTAGCCAAAAAAATGCTTGGCTTTTTTACCAAAAAAAATATAATATTAGTGGCTCCTGAAAACAACGACTTCCAACTGAGCGACCGGGAAAAAGAACTGCTGCGCATGATGATTGAAGGGTATGACTATAAAACCATCGCTTCCAAAGCATTTATCAGTTATGAAACCGTGCGCACCCATGTAAAGCATATCTACAAAAAGCTGCATGTGGCCAGCCGCAGCGAAGCCGTAATGAAAGCTATACAGCAGGGCATTAACTGAAACGGGTTCTTATCTCCTCATTTATTTTCTGTAACAGGGTCTGCTATTCTTGTGTTTCCCCGAATATCAGATTCCCGATTTTTTCCTTTTTAAAAAATCACCCATTGGGGTATTGTACAACACTGCCAGGTAAATCATTTTTGCTTTCAGAATAAAATTGCAACTGATATCAGGTAACAATTTCTTTTACGTGGGTTATTATAATTCAAAAAAAGGTCATCACCCAGTACCTATATTAAAACAGGGTATTATTAAAAAACTAATAAAAATGAGAAAGAAAATTTTCCTTTCAGTGGCTTTGCTAACTGCTTTAGCAAGCGCAGATGCACAAGACTGGTCCCTGCTGGGCAATGTAGGCACCAATGCAAACACAAATTTTATCGGCACTACAGACAACCGTGGATTCGCCATCCGTACAAACAATACGGAGCGCATTCGTGTGCTTTCGAATGGCTTAATTGGTTTTGGGATTACGCTGCCGGATGCTGCCTTTCACATTAAAACAACGGCTTTAAGAGATGGATTAAAGTTACAATTTGACAACACCACCCGTTTATTTATGGGTACAGGCGGAGGCTTGAGTGTGGGCTCCGGCATTGCTGCGCCAGACAGTGGCCTGTTTGTAAATGGCAGAACGGGTATGGGCACTTCTTTTCCATTAGCCAAGCTACATGTAAATTCAGGTTTAACTGAGGCAGCTTTGCGTGTACAGGTTAATAGTTCTACCAAACTTATTGTAAACAGCAATGGTGGGGTTAGCATTGGCACTGCAGTAGGCGGGCCAGCCAACGGCCTGTATATAGCGGGCAACCTGGGCATTGGTGATAATGCACCTGTAAATAGATTAGATGTAAACGGAAATGCAGGCATTACGGGCAATCTGACATTGAGCGGAACTACTCCTTTATTAAGGGTAGGTACAGCCGATGGTTCAAAAATTCAAATTGGTACTGTAGAATCATTTGAAGATTATGGCAGCAACACTTTTGGCAGCAGCAGCAATATTGTACCTCTTACAGATAATAGCCGGTCGTTGGGTTCTTCTATATTTCGCTGGGCATCTTTATGGGCAGCAGATGGCACCATCAACACATCTGACGCCAGGCAGAAAAAAAATATAAGGGATTTGAATTACGGGCTGGCTGAAATTATGAAGCTAAGGGCTGTAAAGTTTAACTGGATTAAAGGCAACACCACAGACGATAAATTAGGCGTAGTGGCACAGGAAATTCAGAAAGTATTGCCGGAAGTGGTGAGAGACTACGACTATAAAGTAGATGAAGCCACTGGTAGTGTTGAAAAGATACCGGCAGCAAGTCTCGGTGTAATGTATGCTGACATCATACCCGTACTCATCAAAGGCATGCAGGAGCAGCAAGTTATGATAGAAGCAATGAAAAAAGAAATTGCAGAACTTAAGAAAACATCTGCAGGCAGCAGCGCTGCAAATGGTGTTACAGCCTCCGCAGGTCTTTTGGAACAAAACACACCAAACCCGTTTAGTAGTGTTACAACCATTCGCTACCAGGCACCCTCTAATGTTTCGTCTGTGCAAATAGTAGTTACAAATGCATCCGGCAATGCCGTAAAAACATTTACCGGATTAATAAAAGGCAATGGCTCAGTAACCATCAGCGCCAATGAACTGGCTGCTGGCACTTATTACTATTCATTAATTGCAGATGGTAAAAAATTGGACACTAAAAAAATGGTATTGGTAAAATAAAATTATAAACACTATGCAAAGAACCGGTTTTCACCGGCCGGTTCTTTATTACATATAATCAATGTTTGTATACTGATAAATAATCCTTTCATGACATATGAGATTTTCAACTCATTCTATCCAAAAATCTTGCACTTTTTACAGCTACTTATCAATACCAAACAGCAAAACACAAAAAAAGACACTGTACATGTAGTGTAATCATTTTACTTTTTTTAAAAAAAACAGTATGAAAAAGATTTTTACAGCAGGTTTACTTATTACCTCATCCATTTTTTGCAATGAAATAAATGCCCAAACGGGAAACTATTTTGCAGGGTACAATTGTGGAGGCACCAGAAAAGGCTCGTACATCACAGGAGTTGGGTACAATGTTATGAGAAATGAAAATGAGGGCTACCGTAATACAGCTTTTGGTTCTTATGCAATGGAGTATGCTAATACAGGTTCATACAACACTGCTGTTGGAGCCTTTTCACTGAATCAAAATAATACTGGTGTTTACAACACCTGTGTTGGAGTATCTTCCATGCTTATTGCAAAAGCATCATCATTTAACACAGCCATTGGGGGTTCAACACTTATTAATATGATTAGCGGCGAAAAGAATACGGCTGTTGGCTATGGAGCTTTAGCCTTTCAAGTTAATAACACCAGTTCTGCTTCCTCAAACACAGCTATTGGATATCAGGCATTATCCCAAAATATAAATGGGGCTTCAAATATTTCAGTAGGAGCAGAATCTCTTTACTCTAACTTTTATGGCAATAACAATGTAGCCGCCGGAAATCTTGCTTTATATTTCAATAGATCAGGAAGCTATAATGTAGCATTAGGCCCTTCAGCGCTTTATTATAATGTTGATGGTATTTCAAATGTTGCCATTGGCATTAATGCTGGTAAATACTTGCAACTTCATGCCAATAACAATACCTTCTTAGGCACAAATGCCGATGCAACTATCCAGACTTACTTATCAAACGCAACCGCTATTGGCAACGGCGCCAAAGTAAATGCAAGCAACAAAGTGCGTATTGGCAATTCATCTGTTACAGTAATAGGCGGCGCTGTTAACTGGAGCATCACCACTGCACCCGCACCATTCATCGCCAATAAAAAAGAAAATGTACCCGGCCTGCTTTTTATCAATAAACTAAAACCCGTGACCTACACAGTGGATGAAGAACGCTTTGCAAAATTTCTCGGCATGGAAGATTCTGTTTCAGATACAGAACAGAAATTTTACAGCATAGCTTCCAAAAAATGGCACAGTGGTTTTATGCCGCAGGAAGTGGAAAAAACTGCAAAAGAAATAGGCTATGATTTTGAAGGCATTAAAGCCCCGCAAAATGAAAAAGACAATTACAGTATCGCCTATGCGGATTTTGTGCCTTCATTGGTTAAAGCTGTGCAGGAGCTTTCAAAGCAGAATGATGAATTAAAAAATCAAAATGAAAAAATAAAGACTCAGAATACAGAGCAGCAAAATTCAATCATTGATTTGCAAAAGCAGATTGATGAATTGAAAGCAATGCTGATGGCAAATGCAGCATGTGTAAAAAGCAATCAGCAGTTTGTACTAAATGCTCCAGCCGGAGCAGGAGTTGAAGTGGCTTCACTACAGCAGAACGCCCCCAATCCATTTAGCCAAAATACAGTTATCAAATATTTCATTCCGCAACAAACAAATAATGCTGTAATAAAAATTACCAATGCAAACGGTGTGGAAATAAAATCGTTTACACCTACCCAAAAAGGCAATGGGCAAATAACAATTGAAGCCGGTGCGCTGGCGGCAGGCACCTATTATTACTCGTTAATTATTGATGGTAAAAATGCAGACACCAAAAAAATGCAGTTGGTAAAGTAAAACTGCTAACATTGCTTGCCGTTAATTTTCATTATGCACATATATATAACAAAATTATAAAAATGAAAAAGGTTGCTTTGTTGTTTATGTTCCTGCTATTTATTAATGCCATCTTGCATGCACAAATTGAGTTGCCGCCTGTTTCTTTGAATCATATTTATATAGTGCTTGATTCTGTAACGTATAATCATCTTTTTGATTCGGCCTTTATTGATCAAAAGATTGGGGATGTAAAAAGCCGTTCGGTTACAACAGCCACTGATTCATGGAGCGGAAAATATCTTTATGGTAAAAATAGTTATATCGAATTTTTCTCTGATCAAAGCTATGAAGGCGCTGTTGTGGGGGATTGCGGATTGGGTTTTATCACACTCACATCCGGCGACATCTGGAAAATAAAGAAACATTGGGAACCGGGCACAGCAGATGCTGTGCTGGCTGATACAATAATAAGTATGGAGAGCGATGGAAAAGATCAGCCCTGGTACTATGCTATCTATCTACCATCGAATGACAGCGTTGAGCACTTTGCCACATGGATAATGGAAAACACCTTCGAAGAATTGCAGTCAGCAGGTTTTACACAAGAGGAAATAAAGAATGAAATAACATGGCAGCAGTATGCAGAAAGGCGAAGCAAAAAAGCTTTCACCAAATGCTTTAGCCATATACGTGCTATTTATTTAACACTTCCCGAAAGCGGCTATGTAAATATTGAAAAATCATTTACAGGTTTTGGGTTGCAACACCATGAGGGCACGTATTTCAATAACAATTTCAAAGTAATATGCAGTAGAGGCAGCAATCCTTATCCAACATTAAAAATGATAGAAGTTGAATTAACTGAACCGCTTGAAAAAGCAATGATAAAAGTAAGTGACAATCTTAGTTTAGAAATAGAGGGAAAAACAGCTATGTGGATTTTTCAATAATAATCCCTAAAGCAAATTGAAATTTCTTCAGCATATCTTTTATTGTAGGACCACTCTTTGTATCTAGACCATATATGCTATATCCCAAGTATTTGCTTCAGTTTCACATATCCTGTCTTGCTCACTGGTAATTGCTTCCCAGTGCTAAGGGTTACTAAGTAGCTGTCCTTTTCATGTAAATCAATACGGGTAATCAGTTGGGTGTTGATAATATAAGAACGGTGACTGCGTACAAATTGCTGTGCATCCAACCCGGCTTCAAATGCGGCCATTCTTTTTTTCTTGAGAAAACTACCTTCTGCTGTTACAATCTTGACGTAATCATCCGCAGCTTCCAAATAATGAATTTGTGCCGTAGGTATTATTTTTATTTTATGACCATCTTTTACAACAATACGGTTTTGTTGTTGAGGTTGTAGCGCTGCATCCTGCAAGAGTGCCTCTGTGCCTGTAGGATTGTGCATTTGTTTTGAAACTTTTTGCATAGCTATGTCAAATCTTTCTTTGCTAAAAGGTTTTAGCAGATAGTCAATGGCATTGGCTTCAAAAGCTTTGATAGCATATTCATCAAAGGCAGTAGTAAAAATGACTGCGGGTTTTTGTTCCACTAATTCAAGCATTTCAAATCCATTGATACGTGGCATTTGAATGTCTAAAAAAATTAAATCAGGCTTGTGTTGTTGTATGGCTTTTAAACCCTCAAATCCATCGCTACAAGTGGCTACTATATGTGTGCCGGGCATGCTTTGTACATATTCTGCCACAATACTTTGGGCTAAAGGTTCATCATCAATGATTATAATATTCATGTATTTGTGGAATAATAATTTTTACGGTAAATATTGAATCCTGCTGTGCTGTGGATACCAGATCGTGTCTGCCACAAAGTAAAAATAATCTGCGCTGAATGGAGCTTAGACCAAAGCCCGTACCTGCGGATACCTGCTGTTCGTCTTCCAGAAAAGGATTGCTGACAGATATATGCAATTCATTAGTTGTTGATGCTGCTTCAATATGGATGAGTACATTGCCTGTAAGGCCATATAAACCGTGTTTTATGGCATTTTCAACCAACGGTTGTAATATTAAAGCCGGCAAGAATAGTTGGGTGCAAGATTCGGGAATATCAACTTCCGTTTGCAGCCGATGACCAAATCGAACTTTTTCAATATCAAGATAAAGCTGTATGGTATATAACTCTTCTTGCAAACTATGCCAGCGCTTTTCTTCTTTCTTTAATGTGCTGCGAAGAAAATCACTCAACTGCTGAATCATGTGTCTTGCTTTGTCCGGTTGAGACCCTGTTAATGCACTGATAGAATTCAAACTATTAAATAAAAAATGTGGTTGCAATTGCTGACGAAGCATAAACAGTTCTGCATCTTTTGCCAATTGTTCTGTTTCTGATTGGTGTGCCATTAATGTGTCCTGATCTTTTTTGACATACCATAATAAGGCCCAAAAACCAATACAGGCACTTATCATAAAGCTTTCAATAAATCTAATATATCTAAAAGAGGGCAACTGCCAAATATCATAATTGGTATTGCTAAAAACTAGATGCAACAATAGCGGTTGTATAGTTAAGTTGATAATGCCTACCAGCATACTTAACATGAGCACATACCCAATCTTTTTTGTTTTTGGCAAATAATATTGCATGTTATTGATCAAAAGAAAGCAGGAAGAAAAAATCAATGCAGTACTAATAGAAGCATCTATAAAAGCTGATGCAGCATGGCCTGAAAGATTATATAATAAAAGCCCACGAATGCCTATCCAAACTATAGCACAGATAATAAAAAAGTATCTGAAATTTTTATCGCCTGTTATGGATGACATGGATGGAGCTTTTTTATTTATACTAAAAAGATAGGTGGTGTAAAAGAGATTATAAGGGAAGAAATAGTTTTATCAAATTAATTCTACTCAATCTTCCAGATAGAATAATTTTTAATTAGCAAAATTAGCTTGCTGCAATTGTAATTCTAATAATCTGGCCGCTTGGTGTTTTACAGCTTGTTTAAAACTATGCATATCTTTTTCAGATACTTGAGAAAATAATTCTACTCCATCCTGTTGCAGTTGTACGGGTACAATTTCTGTAACATCAAGAAACTTCCATTGTAGCGGTTTTGAAAAAGCCTCAGTAGGTTTATCTTCTTCTTTGTGTCCTATTTGCCTTGCTTTGAAAAAAACTTCAAAACTATCTGAGGCAGTTAATAACCTGATTTGTTCATCAAACTGCTTGAGTAATTGATTGCCCTGTTTTAATTGAAAAACTAATTTTACAAGATAATACTGCATGGTAGAAATTTTAGAAATGATTAATCGTTGATAAGTATTCGCTGTGGCGATTTTTCACTTTATTAATAACTCTTTATTTCTACTCCGCCAAATAATGCAGTACCTTTTAATATCAATGTTTTATTGTTATCTAATGTGGGATAGATTTTGCGTTTGTCATCCACACCACCAAATATGGCATTTACATCATTTTGAACATTCCAATGTGCTGGCACAACTATTTTTAATCCACCAAAGGTCATAGATAAATGAATGGTAGTGGGCTGTTGCATATCGCATTGGGATAGATCAAGTTCTGCACCACCCATAAAACAATCCACATTTCCACCCTGAAAATTCTTTGTGGTTAATACTTTTTTTGAACCACCAAATACACTGCTGATATCAATATTGTCTGTATTGTTATAAGTTTCAGAAGTTATTTCTGCATCTTCAGGTTGATTTGAAAAAAAACGATTTCTATTTCCAAAAAAACCACGCCTGCGGCCACGTGGGTTTAGTATAAACATAATGCCTATGGCAATAAGAATAATGGGTAGTGTGAAGTGTCTGAGATCAATCCAATTAAACACATCATCCACTAAAAAAATTCCACCTATAAGGATTGGTATAATCCAGCCTTTAGATTCAAAATTACTCTTAAGCCCTACAAAAACACCAATTGCTATCAAGAGCATTTCCCAGCTGGTAACCCAATCCGGAAGCCAAGGCACTATTCTGTCCAGCACCATTACACCACCAATACCCAATAATAATACACCGTTCCAAAAACGATTGTCAGACATTTTCTTTTGAATTTGATTTTGTTCCATTTTTTTATTTTTTTAATTGTATGGCACAAAAGTATCTGCCATGCAAGGGGAAGAAAAGGGTTAAAAGGTTATCCATATAATAAGGTCGGTAAATGGAGGAAATGCATCGGTGAAATACTCCCTAATACTTCTATGCACTCACATTAAAATCCCTTAATGCATCATTCAGACTTGTCTTTAAATCGGTACTGGCTTTTCTCTGACCTATTATTAAGGCGCAGCCCACATTATAATTACCTGCGGGAAATTGCTTGGTATAACTACCGGGTATCACCACACTGCGTGCTGGTACTACACCTCTATATTCAGTGGGCGTAGCCCCGCTTACATCTATAATTTTTGTGCTTTGCGTAAGTACCACATTTGCGCCAAGCACAGCTTCCTTTTCAACTCGCACCCCTTCTACTACAATGCAACGACTACCTATAAAACATCCATCTTCAATAATAACCGGGCAGGCTTGCAAAGGCTCCAGCACACCTCCAATACCTACACCGCCACTCAGGTGTACATGCTTACCTATTTGTGCACAACTGCCTACTGTGGCCCATGTATCTACCATGGTGCCTTCATCTACATAAGCACCAATGTTTACATAACTGGGCATCAGTACAACATTTCGTGCCAGATAGGCGCCATATCTTGCAACTGCATGTGGCACAGCTCTTACGCCCAATGCCTGATAATTTTTTTTGAGGAGCATTTTGTCATAAAACTCAAATGGGTTCATATCCCATGTTTGCATGGGTTGTATAGCAAAATAGAGTAGAATGGCTTGCTTTACCCATTCATTTACCTGCCATCCACTTTCAGTTGGAGATGCAGTACGCAAGCTGCCATTGTCCACTGCAGCAATTACACTATGTATAACTTGTTGATATGCCTCCTCTTTGAGCAATTCTCTATTGCTCCATATTGCTGCCACCTGTTGTTGTAAATCCATTTACACTGTTTTGCAGCAAACATAATGGATGCTCTACTCTTATCTTTGGCCCGTTGAAAAAATTTCTGATTATACAAACAGCATTTATTGGGGATGTAATTTTAGCTACGCCATTATTAGAAAATTTGCATGCAGCATATCCTAATGCACAGATAGATTTTCTGCTGCGCAAAGGAAATGAAGCCTTACTCACCAACCATCCCTTGATTCATCATTTATTTATTTGGGATAAAAAGAAAAACAAGTACAAAAATCTTTGGCAAATCTTTAAGCAAGTAAGGGCCGAACAATATGATGCAGTGATAAATGTACAACGATTTTTTGCCACAGGCATTATCACTGCTTTTTCGGGTGCAGCCTATACAATTGGGTTTTCCAAAAATCCACTGAGTATATTGTTTACAAAAAAAATAAAACATGTAATTGGCACAGCCAAAAATCCACTACACGAAGTAGAACGCAATCATGCATTATTACAGGATTTTGTAAGTGAATCTGCGGCACCTGTAAAATTATATCCATCCGAAAAAGACTATGCAGATACTGCTCCATTCAAATCAAAAACCTATTATACTATATCGCCTGCTTCGGTATGGTTTACTAAGCAATGGCCGATTGTAAAATGGGTAGAATTAATACATTCATTACCAAAAGATGTGCAGATTTATTTACTTGGCGGGCCAGATGATAAGGAATTGGCAAATGGCATCATAAAATTATCTGAACATAAACATATTGAGAATTTATGTGGCAGGTTCCATTTATTGGGTTCTGCTGCATTGATGAAGGATGCGCAGATGAATTTTGTAAATGATAGTGCGCCCATGCATTTGGCCAGCGCCATGAATGCACCTGTAACGGCTTTTTATTGTAGTACAATGCCTTATTTTGGATTTGGACCAAGAAGTTCTATACAATTTATTGCAGAGGTGAAAGAAAATTTAAGCTGCCGACCTTGCGGGTTACATGGTAAAAAAGCTTGCCCATTAAAACATTTTAATTGTGCATATGAAATTGATGTAAATGCACTCATTCGAAAGGTGATAGAGTAAAAATGGGGAATGGTAAGGGCAGGGAATGAATATAAGAAGTGGTCTCACCAGGAATCGAACCTGGATCTAGAGTTTAGGAAACTCCTATTCTATCCATTGAACTACGAAGCCGCTTGATACAAATTTATAAATTTTGATGAATAGTTCTTCTTGTATGAGCTGTTTTCCGTATATAATAATGTCAGTCTTTGTCGCCTCATCGTGTGAAATTACTAACTTTAGAACGTAATGCTACTCGAATGCTCCGAACGCTTCTAATAGGATCGTTTCTATTTTCAACTATAATCGCTGCTCAAGCTCAATGGATGAGTCAACGATGTAAATGGGTTAAAACCATGAATCGTTCTGTGGGCATCGATACGTTGAGCATTCAACCTGGTAGTTTTCAAGTTATTTCTCCTATTGATTCGAGTATTTCTATTTTATACAATATAAATCAAAATCAAATTACGGTTCAAACCTCTTCCGCTATCGATTCTGTATTTATTTGTTATCAAGTTTTTCCATTTAATTTTTCTCAGCCTTTTTACCATCGTAAAAGAAGCGAGTATGATTCAACCTATTATTTTGATAGTAATTTTTTAGTCGCTCGACTTCCTGAAAAAAGAGAACAATTACTTGTGACTCCAGGAATTCAAAAAACGGGAAGCATCACTCGAGGGATTTCGGTGGGAAATACACAAAATGTA
>CALAGJ010000187.1 GCA_937892395.1 uncultured Parafilimonas sp. | reverse complement strand
AAACCAATGATGGAATTATTTCCTCCAGTAGAATTAAATGCTCCTGCATTTTTTCCCATAAAAACATTTCCGGACCCACTAAAATTTTGTCTTCCAGCATCTGCGCCTACAAAAGTATTATCTGATGCCAGGTTTGCTCTACCTGCGTTGGTGCCTATCATCGTGTTATTACTTGCCGTTCCATTTGATAATCCTGCAGATGCACCTATTGCTGTATTATTGAGACCAGTTGTAGTATTACTCATTGCTTCAAATCCGATAGCTGTATTTGATGAGCCAGTTGTATTATTAAACAGCGTTTTGCTGCCAATAGCAGTATTAAAATAATTATTGCTACCATTTACAGTCTGGTTAAAAAGAGCTGAGTCACCAATAGCAACAAGCTTATTACCAACAGTGGATAATTGCAAAGCGCTTTTGCCTATGGCAATATTATTTGAACCGATATTGTTACTAAATAACGAGAAATGCCCTAATGCCGTATTGCTGTTTCCTGTGCTATTTCCTGACAGAGAGAATACACCCAAAGAGGTATTGGCAAATCCAATCGTATTTTGATTGAGTGCGTTGTTTCCTACAGCCACATTCAATGCGCCGTTCGTGTTGTTGGCCATAGCATCAGCACCAATAGCTGTATTCTGAGTGCCACTTGTATTTGCTCTTAATGCAAGAGATCCCATTGCAGTATTACTGCCGCCACCCACATTTGAAAGCAGTGTTTCAAATCCGACAGCTGTATTCCCAATTCCTGTTGTATTAGATTTTAAACTTGCTGAACCAATAGCTGTATTGAATCCGCCCAGATTATTGCTTCTCAAAGCTTCAAAACCGACTGCTGTATTTGATGCGCCTGTTGTATTCGATAATAAAGCTTTACTGCCAACCGCAGTATTGAAATAGTTGTTTTTGATATTGAGTGTTTGGTTAAATAATGCGGAATCCCCAATGGCTACCATATTATTTCCAACCGTATTTGATCTGAGAGAAAATGCCCCGATAGCCACATTGCTAAAACCGCTTGTATTTGCATTGCCGGCTTCCTCGCCCATAAAACTATTGTTGCTGCCCGTATTATTGAATCCTGCTAAACTGCCCAATGATGCACTGCGCACACCTCCATTGTGCATAAACCAAACACCATTTAAGAAAATACGGCCTTGTAAATATGCATCCCGCCAGCCATTAGATACAGAGCCAAGGTCTAAAGTAAAATTACCATTTGGCGTTAGAGCCTGATTGATGGACAAAGGAGTACTAAGATTACTCAAAGTTTTATTTGCACCCACACCATTACCAACTTGCCGCCATGCAGCACCATCAAAAAAGTAAAAGCCAGGTGTAGCATTGGTTTGAAAAATGAGTAAGCCTGTAGCAGGGCTTGTAATTGCATCTCTTTGAGCTTTTGTCATACGAGGGGCAAGCATGCCTTTTGTGGTGCTCACCATTTCCAAAATAGCTGACGATGCAGGTGTTATGGTGCCAATGCCGGCACTGCCGGAAGTAGGAAAAATATTTTGTGACCAGATAGTGCTATGTGAGGCACCAACTAACAAAATAATTAAGTACAGATGTAGTTTTGATTTGTATAGCATTGATATTAATTTATAGTGCAAAACTGCTGCTCAGTAAAACTTGTTCAAATAACCAAATGTGGGGATATAGCATTTGCTAATTTCATTTCGTAGTTTGTCGATTTATTTTTTATCAATGTTTCTGTAAGGTCACTTGTGTGGGTGTTGACAAGATTAAATATTCATAGTATTGACAAAACATTGCCCGTAGGGCTCACATAAAATTGGTTTTCAAAATGTATCCTTTGCCGTAAGGCATAATTCAATATTTTGCACAGCTATGATGCAAAAAATTTTTGGTTCTGCAGCTTTGTTTTTTTTCTCAATTTCTGCTATGGCACAGCAAAAATCTACTGATGGTGTATGGACTTTTGAGGAAACTGCAAAAGAAATATTACATATCAATTTTCTACCAAAAGATTATATAACAAGTGAAAATATAACCGGTGCTGTACTGACTATAAATATGCATGCTACAGATAAAAAAACGTATATAGTTTCACAAAAGAAAAAGCTAAAACAAATTCGTTTATCTCATTACAAAGTGGACTTGTTTGGAGATAGTTTATGTATTCATCATCTCGCAAAAACTTATAATTTAAAGTATCAGTTATTTGGAGAAGATAACAGGGGCTATCGCATTTATTTAGAAGATGATGAAAAGATATTTGGCGGTGGAGAAAGAGCATTGCCACTCAATAGAAGGGGGTATAAATTCCCTTTGTATAATAATCCTTGGTATGGCTACAGTGAAGGTGCAGATGCCCTCAATTATTCTGTTCCATTTATAACTTCATCAAGAAAGTATGGAATATTTTTTGACAATGCAGCCAAAGGATATATTGATATTGAAACCACAGAAAGCAGGGCAATGGATATTGCATCTTGTAGTGGTGCATTGGATTTATATTTGATACCGGGCAATGATTATCCAGAGGTTTTGGCTTCGTATCATTTCCTTACTGGTACACAACCTTTGCTTCCACGATGGGCTTTGGGAAGTTTTATGAGTCGCTTTGGATATACTTCTGAAACGCAAACCAGGTCTGTATTTCAACAAATGAAGCAGGAGAAAATTCCTTTTGACGCTATCATCTTTGACTTGTTTTGGTTTGGGGATAGTATTAAAAAAACTTTGGGAAATTTAGACTGGGTAAATGCATCAAAATGGCCACAGCCTGCTGCTATGATACATGACTTTAAAAAAGATAGCATCGAAACAATATTGGTAACGGAGCCCTTTGTATTGGAGGGTACAAAAAGCTATGAGGGGTTTAAAAATTTCTTTGCTGTGGATAGTAATCATACTCCCTATAGACTTACTGATTTTTATTTTGGTTATGGTGGTTTGATAGACATGTTTAGACAGGATGCAAAAGACCATTTTTGGTCATTCTATCAAAAGCAAATGGAGCAGGGTGTGGAAGGATGGTGGGGCGATTTGGGTGAACCCGAAAAACATCCAACAGATCTTTATCATAACCTGAAAGATATGGGCCAGCAACGGCTTTTCAATAGCAATGAAGTGCACAATGTGTATGGCCATAACTGGACAAAAATGTTATATGAAAAATATAAAACGTATTACCCGGACAAGAGATTATTTAGCCTGAATAGAAGTGGGTTTGCGGGCACACAACGATATGGTATTGTGCCTTGGAGTGGCGATGTAAGTAGAAGTTGGAGTGGACTAAGGGCACAGCTGCCCATTATGCTAGGTATGAGTATGAGTGGTGTGCCCTATATACATGCAGATGCTGGTGGTTTTGCTGGTGGAGATGGAGATTGGGAACTCTATATTCGTTGGTTACAGTTTGCAGTTTTTACTCCCATATTTAGACCACATGGCACAGCTTTGTATGATGTGGACCCAAATGCTTTTAGCTTTCCCAGTGAGATTGCTTTGGCAGATACTAATGTAAGAGAAAGAGCAAAACAGGCGGCTATGCTTAGGTATCGAATGCTGCCTTATAATTATTCACTGTGCTATAGGCAAACTACTCATGGTGAACCTTTGGTAAGTCCTTTGTACTACTATTACAGTGCAGACACTGCCACATACTCGGCAGGGCAGGAGTATATGTGGGGAAAGGATTTATTAATAGCACCTGTACTGTATAAGGATGCTATAAATGCTAAAATATATTTGCCAAGAGGGGAGTGGTATCGCTGGAATGAGAATGTTGTTTTGGATGGCGGCAGAGAGCTGGAAGAGCAGTTGACTACAAGCAGTATTCCTGTTTTTGTAAAAGCTGGAAGTATTGTTCCCTTGATACCGCAATCAATAAAAATTTCAAATACAAAAGCGTACAATACTGCAGAGGTGGAATGGCATTATTATGCAGGAAATGGAAACGCCCATTTTGAATTATTTGATGATGATGGTGTTGACCCGGCTTCCATTGCCAATAAAAATTTTGAACGAATAACTGTGGAGGTGATAGCAAATGATGAAGGGTATAGTTTTACTTTTGATGTAACAGGAAATGCATTTACTAACCGACCATCGATGCGGATGCATAAAATATACTTACATGGTATTAACAATAACTTGAACTCAATGGATGATGATGTAGCAATTAATCAAGATGCAGGAGGAATATATGTTTTAGTGCAAACCACAAGCGGAAAGGTTAATTTTAAACTGAAAAGAGAATAGATTTTTAAAAACAATATTTTTGACCGCAAATAAGTGCAGATGAACAAACTAAGAGCTGCTATAACAGCTGTAGGTGGTTATGTACCAGAAAAAATACTTTCGAACAAGGATCTGGAAACAATGGTAGATACTACCGATGCTTGGATTAAAGAACGAACAGGCATAGACGAAAGAAGAATACTGGAAGATGGAAAGGGAAGTAGTGATATGGCTGTGCCAGCAATACTTCAAATTTTAGAGAAAAGAAATATTGACCCATTAGACATTGACTGTATAATATGTGCTACCGTTACCCCTGATATGGTATTTCCTGCTACCGCAAATATCATAGCAGATAAAGTGGGTGCCAAGAATAGTTTTAGCTACGATATTGGTGCTGCATGTAGTGGATTTTTATTTGCACTTTCTACTGGTGCCGCATTTATAGAAAGTGCCAGATATAAAAAAGTGATTGTAGTAGGAGTCGATAAAATGAGTGCCATAGTTGATTATACAGACCGTGCCACCTGTATTATTTTCGGTGATGGTTGTGGTGCTGTTTTACTTGAGCCTACAGAAGAAAGCTTTGGCATTATGGATAGCATTCTCAGAACCGATGGAGAAGGCAGACATTATCTAAATATGAAGGCGGGTGGATCCCTAAAACCAGCTACGGTAGAAACTGTTTTGGCAAAAGAACATTATATTTATCAGGAAGGGAAAACGGTATTCAAGTATGCAGTTGTAAATATGGCTGATGTAAGTGCAGAATTGATGGAAAAGAATAATCTTTCATCGGAAGATGTGGCTTGGCTTGTGCCACACCAAGCAAACCTCCGTATAATAGATGCTACACAAAAAAGAATGGGTTTGCCACATGAAAAAGTGATGATCAATATTGAAAAATATGGCAACACTACATCCGGCACATTACCATTATGCTTGTGGGAATGGGAAAAGCAATTGAAGAAAGGAGATAATATCATTCTTTCTGCATTTGGAGGCGGATTTACTTGGGGTGCTATTTGGATAAAATGGGCGTACGACACTGTATAGTTCACGCTTTACTATGGGCTAATTCATGCTCTTTTTTTAATTGATGTACTGTGGAGTAGCTTACCGACCGTTTAAATAATAAAATGAAAAGCAAGTCGTTTTATTGCTGTTAAATATCATTCGTAAGTTGCACAGCACATCCAATTGATTATTTTTGAAAATATTAAGAAACAGATATATGCGTATTTTAAAAGTTGCACTGCTAACATTTTTTTTGAGTGCTGTCATATTTGTTGTATTTGCCTTTAAGGAGTTGCAAAGACCACCAGCCACAAAAGATCAGGTATTACTGACTGCTATTACACAAATTATAGAAGCAAAACATTATAGTCCACATAAGATTGATGATGCATTTTCTGCTAAAGTCTTTCAGGACTATTTGGAGGTATTAAATCCTGATAAAGATATTTTACTACAGGAAGATATTACAGCGTTAGCTGCCTATAAAAATAAATTAGATGATGAAATGAAAGGTGAGCCTATTCAATTTTATAAAAAGGCTGCACAAATTTATTTTATGCGCATGGATGAAGTAATTGCTGACTACAGACAAATTCTCTCCCAGCCATTTGATTATACCGTAAATGAATCCGTAAGCTTTGAGGATGAAAAAGAGCAATACGCTAACTCAGCTGCTGCAAGAAAGGAAAATTGGAGAAAACGATTAAAATATTCTGCATTAGACAGATATGTAGATCTCTTAGAGCAAAAAGAAAAAAATAAAGGTGATACCGCTTTTGATAAGCCTGATGCGCAATTAAAGGATGAGGCCAACAGAAAGTTGATGCAAACTTTAGATAGGAATTACAACAGACAAAAGTTAGTGTTTAATGAGCAGGAACAGTTTAATGCCTATGTGAATGTCATTGTTAATCTAATGGATCCACATACAGAATATTTTCCACCTATTGAGAAAAGGGCTTTTGATGAAGAAATGACCGGTAGATTTTATGGCATTGGTGCACAATTGAAGGATGATGATGGAGCTATCAAAATAGCCAGTTTAATGACAGGAAGCCCGGCATGGAAAAGTGGTGACGTATTAGTAAATGACGAAATAATAAAAGTAGCCCAAGGCAAAAATGAACCAGTAGATGTAAGGGGATATGCAGTAACGGATGCTGTAAAACTTATAAGAGGCGGTAAGGGTACAGAGGTAAGACTTACCATGCGTAGTCCTGATGGTAGTACAAAAATTGTAACCATTATCAGAGATGAAATTGTACAGGATGAGCAATTTGCACGTAGTGCAGTCATCACAAAAAATGGTGTAAAAACCGGCTATATTTATTTGCCCGAATTTTATGCTGACTATGATAGGCCAGATGGCAATAAATGTTCTCAGGATGTAGCAAAGGAAATTGTAAAACTCAAAAAAGAAAATGTAGCTGGCATTATCATGGATCTGCGCAACAATGGTGGAGGTTCCCTAAACGAAGTAGTACAAATGGTTGGTCTTTTTATAAAAAGTGGACCTGTTGTACAAGTGTCTGACAAAGACAGTAAAGCAAACATTTTAAATGATAGGGATGAATCTATTTTATATGATGGTCCACTTACTGTTATGGTCAATGAATTTAGTGCATCAGCCTCAGAAATATTTGCAGCTGCTATACAAGATTATGGCAGAGGAATCATTGTAGGCAGTGCTACTTATGGTAAAGGAACGGTACAAAGACCAATACCTTTAGGTAAGGTTGATTACAATACCGGACAGACAGAATATGGTAGTTTGAAAATTACTTTTGAAAAATTTTATAGAATAAATGGAGGCAGTACACAGTTAAAAGGAGTAACGCCAGATGTGGCCCTGCCAGATGCTTATGATTATCTAAAATTAAGGGAAAAAGACAGGGCGTCTGCCTTACCTTGGGATCAAATTGAAAAAGCAAAATATAGTCCTTTTATTACTACGCCAAATATGCTTGCTATCATTCAAGAATCTAATGCAGCTGTGCAAACAAATCCGAATTTTACTTTGCTCAAGAATAATATCAACTGGCTTCAGGAAAATGGCAATCGTGTATATAACTTGAATATAGACAGTTTTAAGGCAGCGCAAGTGCTTACACGCAGGACGTTACAGCAGAATGACAATCTTACAAACCTTACTACTCCATTAACTATTGTACCTCCGCAAGTAGATTATGAAAAGTATTATAATAATGCAGACAAAACAAAAGGAGATCGCTATTTAGATTGGTTGAAAAGAGTACAAAGAGATGTTTATATAGATCAGGCGGTGGATATTACAGCAAAATTAAAAATGTAATATCAGCATTAGAATTTTTTCTATTTCACTATATGACTTACCTGTTTATCTCATGGATGAACAGGTTTTTTTTATTTGTTTTTTATCGCTAACAATGAATCATCCTACATTTGAATAAATGAAGATATGGCTTTAAATCAGGAAGTGTTTAAAACCAGAAGCATAACTGCTATTGTTTTTGTGGTTATCATGCTTGGTGGTCTATTGATAAATCAGTGGACATTTTTAATACTATTTTCTATCATACATTTTGGGTGCTGGTATGAGTTGCAACAGATATTTAAAAAAATTTATACCCCATATAGTCAGGTGTCTGTAATTCATCAATTTGGTATTCCCTTACTGGGTTGGTCATTTATGCTTTGGTGTGCAGGAGGGCTGTATGCAATTGGGTCCATTCAGGTAAGTGCGTGTGGTTTATGGCTCATAATGATTTTGGTTCCGGCCATACCCATTGCGGAGTTCTTGCTCAATAAAAATTTCAATTTAGTTCCATTAGCTTATTCTTTGGGAGGGTTAGTATATATATCATTATCACTTGGATTAATGATTGATTTAAGGCGCACACTGTTATCATATCCTCAAGTATTGGTATCGATAGATTTCGGTTGGTTAGTGCCGGTTTTGCTTATAGCCTCATTATGGATCAATGATACAATGGCATACATTACAGGATCCTTTTTTGGAAAAACTCCACTATCAAGCATATCACCTAAAAAAACATGGGAAGGTACAATTGGCGGAGCCATATTGGCCATAATAACGGTGAGTCTGCTTGCGGTAAATTTATTTCATGTAGAAGCATTTGCAGCTGCAGGTATTGCTACCATTGCCGCAGTTATGGGTACTTTGGGAGATTTGTTAGAAAGTAAACTAAAAAGAATGGCAAACATAAAAGACAGTGGTACCATCATGCCTGGTCATGGGGGGTTTTTAGATCGCTTCGACAGTTTGCTGGTGGCTACAGTTTTTGTATGGTTATTTGTGAAGCTGCTGGCTGCCTAATCGTTGATTTCAATACTTGACAATAAGCTTCTAATTTCATCATCAACAGCTGACTTTTGTACTGCTGCTTCCACTCTTTCTTTATCTAAGGTCAATAAGATTTTTTCAATAGTTCCCGGAGGGCAGGGCAATCCAGTAAAAGCTATAAGGCGCTCTGTTTCCAAAGGGTCATTCATTATTTTCTCCATTGAAAAAACTTCCATTTGTTTGGCATAAAGTGCCTGGTATTCCTTTTTGTACAACAGAGATTTTTTATAGACAAGAGTATGGAAATATAGCAAACCTTTTTCCTTAGTTATAGCCGCAAAATTTTTGACTTTTGGCCCGAAGGGTAGGCATTTTTTTACCTGTCTTTGCCAGAGCATATAGAAAGAATATATAGTAAATGGCAAGATATCTGAAAATCTGATTTGCTGAAAAAGTTTTCTATTGCTTATGGCGCCATCCAAATCTTTTGTGCCTGTGTAAATGAAATATTTTTTTAATGTAATAGATGGTTTAAAAGAATCATTTTTTAGCGACCTTTTATAATTACTATTTATGCATCGTACAGCATCTCTTTCTATGTACACTATTTTTGCATCAGGAAAAACGGCATGTACAAGCTGAGGTCTTAGGCAATTGATGGGAGATTTTTCTACAATGTTTTTTCCTCTTGCAGCATTTACAATTTTATTTCTAATATGACTAGCTATGCTATTGTTTACTTTATACTCTTCGTCGCTTAGATGTAGATAATTTCCACTCTTCCACAATGCATGCGGTTCTACTTCAATGTGCACATCTGGCATACTACCAAGTATATGTGATACTAATGTGGTGCCACTTCTTGCCATGCCTACTATTAAAATAATTTTTTGGTTCATTTTTTTTATTTTCCTAACATGCTCATAGTACTAAATCCGAGATGCTTTTTTACTAAATACAAAGCCATAAGGTTAGAAATAATTAATGCTGCTGCTGTTGAAATGGCAGACCCTAAAGCACCTAATAATGGTGTTAAAATCAATGCTAAAATTATTGATGCAATGCCACTGACAATACGTGAATTTCGCAATTGCTTTTCATGCCCACACATTGAGAGTAAATAGGCTACTGAACCGGTTGAAACATTTATAAACTGTCCGATTGAAATAATGATCAAGAAATAAATTCCATCTTCAAAATCATTTCCAAATAAACTTAAAATAAATTTTGGAAATATGCATAAGAGTAGAGTAATTGGCAACGCTACTATCGTCATAAGTCTTGTGCTTTTTTTTGCATAACTTTTTAATTCATTCATGTTTCCTGCTTCAGCCATAGTTGCAAATCTTGGTGCGCTTACATTGTTGACTGCTTGCAGGATAAAGGTAATTAGGGAGGCAGTATTTCTGGCTACTGCAAGCTGGGCTATTTGAGCTGGATCATGAACAAAAATACCTGCTACAAATTGCCCACTCCACAGCACTAATTGCTGCATTGCAGCTACAATCCAAAATTCTTTACTGGTATTCCACAGTGTTGATGTATCTGCTACAATTTTCTCACTGATTGTTGGAGTTGATTTCTTCCACCAGTATATACAAATAATAAAATTGAGTACTGTTGCTAAGAAATAATAGAAGCTGCTGGTGTTTGCATTTTCAGGCTTTAGGATTAGGAAAAACAATATTAAAAATATCGGGGTAAGTACCCTTAGTCCACTCACTGAAAATATCACTTTTTTTATTGCTTGCAAAGCCATTCCATAAACATTGTATCCGGCAAAAAATGGCATGGACAAAGACGTCCAAAAAAGAGGCCATTGAAAGGCTGGTTTATGAAATATTTGAGTAGCTATTGGTTGTGATAGACAGCAAATGAATATGGATAAAATAAGTGTTGGTATGTAGGTCCATTCCAATAGAACTTTGAGAATAGCAGCAATCATTGGCCACTCATTTTTGGAGGAGTAAATACTAATATATTTTAAAACACTCAGGTCTGCACCCACTCTCCCTAATGTAGCAATAAGTGTGGAAACAGTAATGCCCAGAAATAGATAGCCTGCACCCTCAGCTCCAAGATAACGTGATACAACTATGGACATGACAAAAGCAGCACCAGCACCGATTGTACGTATAACAAGTGCTACAAGAGAATGGCTTATTAACTCTTTTGTAGAAGTAATTTTTGGATATTGAAATATATTTTTAAAAATACTTAGCTTCATTCGTCTTTTGGTAACATAAGTTTATCTCTATTTTTATTTGTTTTCATCCAACTTACGGTAGATTTTACTCCATATAAAAGCTCGTAAGGGAGTGGCCCACAGATAGACTCTAATTCTTTTGTATCATACACCATATTTGTGATGAGATTATTGAGTCGAAAACTTGTAATCGGAGGATTTTTGAAACCAATTTTATATAAAACATCTCCAAATAGAGCGGCAGTTTTAAGGAGCCACATGGGGTAAGTTTTAATGGGCTTACTATTCAGTTCAATCCTGATCATTTCTGACCATTCTTTTAAATTCAAGGCAGGGTAATCACAAAGATAAAAAGACTTTTTTTGTATTTTGTCAACAGGGGCAAATAACAATTTTGACAATTGATATACTGTGTTTTCTACATAGCCAAAAGATTTCAACGGATTGTATTTTCCAGGATGGAAATAAAAGTTTTTGAGAATTGTTCTGAAAAAGGTGATATAGGGCGTATCAAACCAAGGGCCCCAGATGGATGTAGGCCGCACAATGCACCATTCGCAATGTAAATCTGATTCCTTCACCAATTTTTCACCAAGTACTTTACTTGCACCATATAGATTGGGTGGGCAATAGTCTTCGAAATTCTCGGGTATGTAATCAATCCTGCATACCATTCGGCTGCTCACAAAAATAACCCGTTTTACGGATGTGCATTCTTTGAGTATTTCAATGGTATTTGACACTCCTCCAATGTTTGTACGATATCCTTTCTCAAGATCATTTTCTTCCAATAAATCGGTGCGTGCGGCTAAGTGAAGAAAGTAATCAGGGGCAAAGCTTAAAACTGCTTGCTTATATGCCTCAATATTATTTATATTTCCTTTTTTCCAGAAGGTATTATGATTTTCATTTTGCGGTGTACGCATGTCAAAATTAAATACTTCATGTCCTGCTTTTAAAAAAAACTCGATGGCATTTGTACCGATGAAGCCACTACCACCCGTTATAAAAACTTTTGCCATATCTTATGATTTCCATTGGTTTAAATTCTTTCCAGTTAGTGCTTCTAACGCTGTAATATCTTCCTTGAAATAGTCGCATAATTTCAGTCTGGTTTCTGTACGCATTACCTGTTTTTCTTTGGGTGAAACCAAATTTTTTGCTTTAATTTTTTTAGCAAAATTGAGTATTCCAGATTTATTCAATAATAAAAGTAAAGAGGTTAATTTATTTTTATGTATCCACATTTTTACATTGCCAATAATGTTGATGATGGTCTTATTTTTTGGTTGTAAGCTCTTATTAACCTCTAATTCTATTTGTTCTGGTATAAACTGCTTTACCCCAAGAAAGAGGCAAATATCTTCAAGAATTTTCAAATTATTGTTTTTTAAATCATCAAAGAAAAAGAGCTTGATATTGGAAGCTGGAAATAGCTGATAATAAGGCTTTAGGTTTTTACAATACAGACTTGTGTTTAAATATTTTTTTGGGTTTTGTTGAATGGCATCTTCAAAACTTTTATACCTTGAAACACCATTTTGTACGCTGTACAAATACTCTGAAAAAGATCTTTCTGCCGGATGCCTCAATAGGGCAAATATTTTTATGTCTTTATTATATTCATAAATATCTTTTGCTGCATTTTCATTGGATAAATAGGATGGTGTAATTTCCCCACATAGCTGGCCGGTCTTTCTGTTGCTGAAAAACGAATGATACCAATCAAGCCCTTTTTTATATTCTGAATTTGATGTTTTATAATCTTGCGGTAGCAACTCATTGAAATAGTTGAGTTCCTTTCTTACTTCGGGGTAATATATATCCGGATGTTGCATAAGCATTTCTGCCAGCCATGTAGTACCGCTTTTACCAGCACCAATTCCAATAAAATCTAATTTAAAATCTTTTTCTTCCATGCTTACTCAAATAATGCTAATAGTTTTTTTTCATAAGCGGCTCTGCTAAATTTTTGCTCAAAACTATGATGCGCATGCTCACTCATTTGTAACCAAATATCAGGTGACATACTTGATTCAATAGCAGCCACAATAGCCTCTGGTTGTTTTTTGGAAACAAGTTTACCATTATAACCATCCATTATCATCTCTGGTATAGATGCATGATTTGTGGCAATAACCGGAATGCCGGCATTCAATGCTTCCAGAATACTCACAGGCTGAGCTTCATGTGAGTAATATGTGGGCAAAACAAAAAAATCTGCAGTACTATAAAATAATTTTATCTTTTGTCTATCATTTATTTTACCATGTATTTGTACAATATCTGATAGGCCATTTTCCAATACAAATTTTTTGAACTCCAATAGCTGCTCATCAGAAAGCCATTCGCCTACAAAGTTTGCTACCTGAATAAAACCTTTCTTATGTAAGGCTAATACTGCAAGAGCTACATCCATATATCCTTTAGACGGAGTCATATTACTGAGGTAGAGTATGTGTAGTTTATTATTGTTTTTATTATAAAGCAAACGCTTATTTTGTAGCTCTATTGCTGAAAAAATTAATGCAGTATCAATACTATTATACAAAATCTGTTTTTTATTTTCTGTTATGCCAGTAACCTTTTCTTTCAAACCCTTACTAGTAAACACAAAATAAGACGCATGCTCAATAAATTTATTCGTAAAATGAGAATGCCATTTTTTTTGGAAAACATTAGCAATATGGCCATTTTGTATAAATGCAATTTTTGTTGTTACTTTTGTAGAAACCAACGAAAAAATAATTGAATCCCTGATATGTCCAAATACAGAGCCGGGTGTTACCATGTAAAAGCCATGAATTTTCTCTTTTCGAATGAGTTGTTGTATGCTTAGCATGGCTTTACAATAAAGAAATAAAGTGCTTATTTGATTTTTTACTTTTAATAGATTGAATCTATCAGGATTTAAAAACCCAGTAGAAACATTAAACGAAATGATATCATATTTCTGCGCTAAAATTTCTTTATTCATTTGATTGAGTATGCGCTCCCCACTGCTAAATGGTGGTGGAAATAGTGCTAACATTATAATTCTATTTCTGGGTTGTATAGATTCCTCTTTTATTTCCAAAGCGTCTTTAATTTTTGAAGTGTTAATGGCTGATATTCGGCCAACAAACTATACAGTTCTTGTAAAGAATCTTCATATATCTTGTTTAACTCATTCACAATTTCATCAGCTACACTATCCTCCATTTTGACTATTTTTTTACTAAAAAAAAGCTGATTACTTTTATCTACAAGTTTGCCGACAATGGTGGAGTTGGGGAATTTTCTTTGTAACAATATAAGCGGTGAAAAACCTGTATTTTTTTTGGGCTTAGTAGATACATTGGTGGGAACAAATGTGTCATCTAATGCTAAAAATTTAAAAATATCAGCAATGGCTTGTCTTGGATTTTGCTGTACTTCATCAAAAAATTGAATATAGATTTGATGGGCAGGAAATGTTTCAAACCAATATTTTAGTCTCTCTGCATAAAAGCCTCGTTCAATAATGTTTGTATAAGCTGTTGAATATTCAGTATTTTCTTTTTGATAATAATGGTCTAATGCTTTTTTAAGCCCCTCATTGAGGTTAATATTAGGAATGGTTGCTTTACGCACATACCACTGATAAGCAGAGATTGCTCTTTGTTCGGGTCTTCTAAGTGAAACTATAATTCTTAAATCAGCATTGTGTGTACATAGCAATGATACTACTGATCTGTCTTCAATATACTCCACAGAAACGCAACCCTTTGGCTCAGATTTATTTTGATTAAAAAGCTTGAAATAATCCTCAGAACCATTTTGCTGCATCCATTTGCTGCCGAAGTAGATGTCTTCATTTTTTGAATTTCTTATGTTGATACCGGGATGTTCTTTTAAGCAATCATATATCCAGGTGGTAGCACATTTCTGAGCACCTATAACCACAAAAGAAAGCTTATTTTTATTATCCATAACTATAAACCATTACAATATCATTTACTCTATTATTTCATTTTCTTTTTTGAAAATTGCAGGATAAATTATAGTTGAATTACTAAACTTACAATTTATAATTTTATTATTTTTTCCTCCGTATAAACCGGCATTTGATTTTGCATTCCCTCCATTCATGATACAATTTTCAAGTGTGTTGTAAGATGGCCATTGTACATTTTTTGCACTTTTGTCAGATTGATTTTTTTCTACTATATCAGGTGGGTCGCCAATAATGAATAATTGTTGCAAATTGATATTACCATTAAATACCACATTTTGAATCTTATTATTGTAAGCAGCAAATTCTGGCTTGCTTACATTGTAATCATTATAAAATTTAATAAATGCCTTTGTGTGGTTTGGTGCTAATATAATACCGTTTTTTATTGTTGCATTTCTTGCCTGTATAGTTATAAGTGATTGATTGCAATTACTACTTTTTAAATCAATATAAAAACTATCTATGATAATATCTTTGTTGTATTCTCCTGTAGAAATAATACCTACACTTGTATTTGTTTTGTCGGGTGATTTAAACTCTGCATGTATGTTTTGGATGAGTAAATGATTTGTGCCAGACTTTATTTCAATACACCGTTTATAATAGGTCCCGTTAATATTTTTGATTTTAGAATGATCCAAAGTATTTAATCCAATAAAATGTGTTGTATTAATAAGATTAATATTTTCTATTAGGCAATGATATCCCCATGTATGATTGGTAAGATTGCCGGCATCAATTGAAAGATTACGAATAGTAACATTTTCTACCGCAGCAAAACGAATTTCCATGAACCTGTCAATACCGCCATTTGCTCCAATTTGGGCAATATCTATTGCCTCTTCCACAGGGTATTCAAAGAATAATCTATCTCCTTTAATATCCGTTATTTTACAAGTAACTGACTGTTCCATTAGCCATGCATATTCCATCTGGAAATTTTTTTTCTTAGAGGTAAGCCAAATAAATTGACCCACTTTAAAACTGTCCTTATATTTTTCAAAATTTGAAATGGCTACACTTCTGTCACCAACATTTACCTTATCTATAACATCATAAAATGTATATGCCCCCGGTATTTCACCATTTGGATTAAATGCAACAGGATGATGATCTCCAATAAAAAAAGCAAAATGATGTGCATATTTTTTTCTGCTACAATCATTATAAATCTTTCCTTTTCCCATTCCATCAATTGTAACATTACTTTTGGTTTCAATGGGAAAATTTATAACATATTGATTTTCGCAAATAATGGTGCCGCCTCCATTTGTAGATGCTGCATCGACAGCTTTTTGAAATGCTGCACCATCAATAGATATATTTAAATCTTTTGTATTCGGATAGATAGATTGTGCAGCTTTTAGCGAAGAAAATTTTTCAGAAAGCGGGTGAAAAATGTTATCACCAATAGCTCCAAACATTTCTGGTGTATATGTGCCATGGAAACTTTCTAAAGCTGGCTGCTTTGCTTTGCAGCATATATTCATGCAAATAATAAATTGAAAAAGTAAAATAGTATGGCTTCGTTGATTATTCATGAAAAACTTCTGTTGCTTTGCTTTTGGTAATTGCTACAATTATATATATAGGAATAACCATTGATAATAAATTCACTATCATTCGACTTAAATCACCACCAATCAAATTGATAGAAAATGGTAAAAATGCCAGCAAGTAAATAACCATCCCAAATATGCTGTTTGATCTTATCTTTTTAAAAAACTCATAAAATAAATGGAGGAAATATCCGAAAATAAACATGCCTACTATAACTCCGAAATAGCTAAAATTTAAATATAATTCACCAATAAAACCAGGCGGTACACCGCCACCAGCAGTAGTTTCATCTCTTTTCTGGTATATATAATCTG
The DNA here is from genome assembly GCA_937892395.1 of uncultured Parafilimonas sp. Taxonomy (GTDB): domain Bacteria; phylum Bacteroidota; class Bacteroidia; order Chitinophagales; family Chitinophagaceae; genus CALAGJ01. The sequence continues at coordinate 20,996 of CALAGJ010000187.1, read as the reverse complement.
CAATGGGTCTGCCAATACTTATTTCAGGTTTACTTGTCCAAAGGGTTCTTGGTATGGGTGCCACCACCCAAAGTAATAAAGTTTTCCCTAATTGGTATGGCATTCTTCTGGGAGTTTCATCCACTATCTGAGATGTTTTATCAATACCTAAGAAATTTAAACTTCCCACCATGACAATCAAGGGATTGTCCTCGTCTGTTGGCCGATTAATAACATTATTACTTTTATAACGGAAAAAGGTCATAACCATCAATAATAATATAGCCAGTGAAACTGCACTTATCATTTTTCCCCAACCTATGCCACCTTTTACAAAATATATAATAAGACCAGTATTTATAAATACATACATAGCACTTGTTCGTGAGCTCTGTATGAATGGATACAAAATGTTTAAAAATCCAAGAAATACCACAAATAAACCTAAGGTTGAAACTATTTTTTTTCTTTGTAAAAGCATGTACATGACAAGCATGTAGTATATCGGCAAAATCAAATTCATCACTAAATTTTCATAACCCATGGCAGCATATACACCATCATCTACCTTCAAAAATCTTTTTTTGGAAATACTTTCTACTGAAGAAAAATCAACACCTAATTTATTAAATGTATATAGCGCAGATAAAATACTAAGTATAGTTATTACTAGTGCCATGGACTTGAATTTCTTTATGTTTATACCTGCACTGAATATCTGTGTACTCGCTAATTTTTTAAAGGGTCTTGCTTTTATCATATATCCAAATACAAAAAATGCCAATCCCAAATAAATGCATGCCAAACCTTTCAATAGTACTATTGGCTCTTTACCCAAAAGCATTAAATGTTTATTTGTGCTCTGTAATGGAGAAAGTATAAAAAATGATCGCAATACTGTCCCAATCAATAATGATATCAATATCATAAAAATTGGATGTGTTGGGTCAAATTTTTCTGATTTATTTGTAATAGGTAAGAGTAATAGATTTATAGTAGGAATGGTCATAAAAGCAATAATCCATTCAGGTGATTGCGTGATATAAACATATACACTCCCTAAAAAAGTTATAGTTAACAGCACCAAATGTGTTACTAGCAATAAATGATATAGTTTGGTCTTGTTCATTTATTTTTTCTGCCTTCAACATTTGTTTTTTCTAATGTCGGCATCCTCCAAATTTTTAAATCTGTATGTAATAAGTTTTCGACGTAACAAATATCATCTTCATAATCTTTGCATAGCTGATGAAAAACATCTGAGGATATAGAAGGATATTTATGGGGCTTCTGATTGGCATGTATGAATTTTATTCCTTTTTCTTTTATTTTTTTTGACAAACTTGTCGGCATGAATTTTTCGTATTCCAATAAACGCAATTTCTGTAGCATCAAAGCCAGTATTCGACTTTTAGGAGCAGCCATTTCATTTTTTCGTTCTTTGACATTAATGGGAAGAACCGAAATTTCCAGAAAATTAAGCAATTGATTAAAATGTACTTCTGGATCTAATTTAAATGCCTCTTGTATGATGATATGGATTTGATCCCTTCTAAAATATTGGAGATATCGCTCAATATGTTTTTTGTAATGACTTATGTTTTTATAATACTGATACCGTGGATGACCACTCTGTAACATTACTTCAAAATCGGGAAAATCAAAACCCAATTTATGCTCTTGCCAATAATGAGAATAAACTCTATTCACCGGGTTTCGGAGCATTAAAATTAATTTTATATTGGGACAGTATTCTTGTATACGAGAAGCCGCATCAGCATTGGCCAAATACACAGTACTTGCTTCTCCTTTTAATTGGTTTTCTGCTGCCTCATTAAAGAGTGAATTATACCACTCCCAGCCTTTTTCAAAATTTCCACTTAATCTGGGTCCACTTCCTGTAATTTTCTTTTCCATACTGCCCGGCAAAGCAGTAAAAAAACGAGGCTCCTTATGTTTGGTAATAAAAACACAAGGATGCTGACTTAAGAAATATGCCAAAGCAGTAGTGCCACATTTGGGAGCTCCAATGATTAAAAAATTTGGTATTTTTTTTTGGTTCATATTTCAGTTTTCCTTTTGCAGAATATTTGAAAATGAAGTTTTAAACTTATTTTTTTAGAAATTTACTTATTATTGATTTTTCTTTTTTTGGATTATTTATTGAACTACCATAGCTGTACCCGTAGCCATATCTTGTGCCGTAGCCATATCTATAAGTTCCGCCTTCCTTTACATCATTCACCAAAATGTAAGTAGAAGGCAATCGCTTTTCTTCAAGTGATTCATTTAGCACATCCATACTTAATTTCATGCTCACATTTTGCCTGATTACAAAAAGACAAACGTCCGAGTATGTGCTCAATATTTGTGCATCAGCCACGGCACCTATGGGTGCTGTATCTAAAATAATAATGTCAAACATTTTTTTGAGTGCATCAAAACCTTCCCTCACTTTATCATTCATCAATAATTCTGCAGGATTTGGAGGTATTGGGCCAGAGTTAAACACATATAGATTTTGGGTATCAGCTACTTGCTTTATATAGTTATGGGGTGGCTCATTGGAAATGGCGAAATTGCTAAAACCAACTTCGTTTGACATATTAAGCATCTTTGAAATTTTTGGCTTTCGCAAATCAAGTTCCATTAGCAATACTTTCTTTCCGGAGTATGCATATAACTGTGCCAGGTTTGCAGCAATAAATGATTTACCTTCACCAGTTGTAGTGGATGTGAGTAAGATGCTATGGCAGGAACTCTCTTTTTTTAGAAAATTTAATTTTGTGCGCAGCACTCTAAACTGTTCTGCCAATGCAAATCTGCTATCTGCTTCAATATTTAATAATCCTTCCTTCTCACTGTGTCCTATTTCACCAATGATGGAAACCTTTGTTTTATTTGTTATATCATCCCTGCTCTTGATTTTGTTATTGAGTAATTCTCTAGTGATGAGAATTATAGTTGGTATAATTAATCCTAGCATCAAGCAGGATGTAATTGTGAGCAATGTATTTGGGAAATAAGGTAAAAATGAACTTTTTGGCCTTTCTACTATTATAGCATTGGAAATATTTGCAGCTTTTGAAATGGATGTTTCCTCTCTTTTCTGTAGTAGATATAAATATAAAGCTTGCTTAATTTCCTTTTCTCTAGAGTAGTCAAAAAATTCACGTTCTTGTTTTGGAACATTATATACTAAATTGTCAATTGCTTTATTTTCTGCTATCAACCTATCTCTGCCTATGCTTAATGCTTTTTGCTGGTTCACTAAGCTTCTTTGAATATCTGATCTTAATGTTTTCATTTGCCCATTGATATTTTCAATAAGCGGATTATTTTCCTTAAGAGAAACCAGTAATTTACTTTTTTGTGTTTGCAATTGATTATACTGTTCTATCAGTAGTAAAAAAGCTGGATCATTACTGATAAGAGATGGTACGGGTCTTGAATAATTCTTTTCATTTTGAACATATTCAAGCATTGTCCCAACTACACTCAGCTGTACTTCTGTTTCATTTAGTTTAGTATAATATCCAGTGCTACTATTTACTATAGCCTTATTCTGCTCTGTAAAATCAGTTATTCTATTAGATTGCTTAAATTGCTGTATGTCATTTTCAATTGTACCTAAATCTCCAGATACAAGACCCAATCTTTCATTGATAAATGATATTGTACTATCGCTCATCTGATTTTTTTCATTCAGATTTCTTAAAGTATATGCTTCAATTAAATTTTGTAGTAGTTCCTCACCCTTTCGCGGTACATTGGTGTTATAAGAAAGATCAATAACAGTTGTTTCCTCATCCTTTAATTCAACAAATAGAGCTGCTCGAATATTTTCAATTGTTACATCTAGGCTATTTAATATTAGTTTATAAGTATCATAATAGAACGCATTACCACTTCGTGAAATGGACAACTTACCAAAATTTAATTGCACAGTGTCATCAAAATTGGTAGTAAATGCTGAGTCGTTAATCTTGCACTTGATTATATTTGAATTAGTTTTATGTTCAAATTCGAGGATTATTTCAATTGTTGGGAGAGAATCGTTTTTGGGTTGGAACCATACATTAAAAGGGGTCTTCCTATACATTTCCACATCTCTTATACGACCCTTATTGATATAATCTTTTGTTAAGTCCATTTTCTTAACAACATCTTCTAATAAATCTCTTGATTTAAGAATAAGCACCTCATTATAAATGTTGTTCTGTACATCCAATAGACCACCAAAATCTGGTATTGAACTGCTCAGTAATGAACTAGACCCTGAAGAATTTTCAGGATCTTTAATCAATACTTTTGATTGTACTTTATACATTGGGGTGGAATACCTTAGAAACATTACACCAAGAAAGCTAAATAGTATAATTGACAGGAGATAATATTTCCAGTGATAGGAAAATTTTGTTAGTATTTTCCTAACATCAAAGCCTTCTTCCTGTGTTTCAAACGAAGGTAAATTGACCTTATTGCTCATGATTTTTTTCAGTTATGCAAAAAAATAGCTCATTTTTTGCGGGTTGCAATGTACTTCAAAAACTTCTAAATGCTCATTAATGTTGATATCTCAAGTAATAGTAACTATGCTTATGCCAGCATAATATTTTATAATCATGGCTTGCCCGCTTATTTCCAAAATGCACCAATGCGCTGTTTTACATTCTCTCTTATACTTAAATAATAAAGGTTGTAATCTCCTGCATGATAGTTTTTTGTATTGTAGAAAATGTTTCCAAAAAAATGAGGTTTGCCTGTCCATAATACATTGCCATGTATGATGGCCTCTGCTGTATGAGGCATTACTTTATCAAACTTCCACAGTATGGCACCTTTGTTATCTTTAAAACTTGCTACACTATCCACATCATTCCACGTAAGTGGATTTGTAACTATTGCTTTAAAATTTTCCTTAGTTACATATTCAGGTTCATAGTCCTTTTTAAATGTTCTCCAGCTGCAAACACAACCTGTTTGGGTGGGAGATTTGCATGGAACTATTTGAGAGAATGCATTTTCTTTTACAGGAATACCAACCAAATATGCTGCTACCATTCTTTTTAATAACTCTGTTGTATCCACAAATTCCTGTACCAAGTGAATGGCATGTGTGGTACCCTGGCTATGACTGGCTATAATAAATGGACGTCCTTGATTATAATTTTGTATATAGTATTGAAATGCAGCTTTTACATCTGCATAGGCTGTTTCAAAAGCTTTTTGTGCATTGGGTGTATCACCTGTAGCCGGGTAATATGCGGATATATGTGCCTGTCTGTAGCGAGGTGCAAATACCCTTCCTCCTCCATTAAAAACGGATGCTTGATAGAGGATGCTTCCTTTATCAGTTGCTTCATTTACATCTGTAGCAGATACAGGTGCATTCCAACCATAAGGCATTTCCTGATCCAAATAACTGGTGGGGTGAACAAAGAAAATATCCACGGTTGAGTCTGCTGTAAATGCTATTCTTAAAGGCTGAGGTACACTGTCTGATAAATCTTTTTTCCAAGGATGCGCAGCCCAATTGTTCAAATTGCTATAATCTGTATTTTTTTGTGGTGAACTTATTTGTGCATTTACCAGTAGGGAGTTGAGCAAAAAGCAAATGCAGATTATTTTTTTCATTTGGCAAAGATTATTTTCAAGGCCAAAAGCACGCCTCCAAATTTGTTAAAATCTAAACTTTATATAAAGTTGTGAACATTCAGATTTATTGTTTTACAAATCGAAATGCAGCTTATCCGGTCTTGCGATTGAAACTACAAAACAAAAAATTTTGAACGGTATTTAATGGTGTGATATGGTCTTCGGTGATGCAGCGAATTTTTTCAAAGTCATCATCAAGTACTTTCCTTAATGATTGTTCCGAATACTGGATGATGTTAAGTCCACTACATATAGTGGGTCCATTTGTTGAAAAACTGCCAATGGTCAAAAAACTATTTACAGATTGCTTTGCTACATTCATATAATCCTGAATCTGCGCTTTTGTTTGGAGAAAATGGAAAGCAATGGAAGAACTGCACAAACAAATTATGCTATTCAAGAATTGGCTCAGAGGAACACATCACAAATGCTCGAAACTATTATTACCAAAATATTTGAATGCACATAAGTTCAGGTTCAATAATCGAAACAGAAGGCTCACAATTTTTAATTTATTATTTAATACATTATCAACCACAACCTTATGCCCAGCTAAAATGCATTTGCGAATGACATACATAATTCTATAAATATTTCTATCTGATACGGTGAATAGATAGACTTGCTATAGATGCGGATATTTTTGAAAAAGATGAATACCCTTTATTACTAATTTATCGTATTGCCTTTTTTTTATCAATTTGATGATATTCTTTGGGGTCTTACTTATAAAGCTATCAACGATGCTTAAAGAAGATAGATGGCCTTACACAGTTTGGCAGGTGGAATTTTTATTGTTACAGTATAATACCGCCAATTACTCACTGCGCTTCACGATCAAAAACCAATCTGCTTCCAAAGGCAGGTATCCATAGTCGTAAATAAAACAGTATATATTGCCTTTTTTGTTGGTATAGGTATGTGTAATGTATTTAAACTGAAATCCTGCATGTAGCAGTTTTTCTCTATGCACTTTAGTCATTTCTTCCCCTTCGGGCAATGTATTTTCTAATATTCTTCTGTTTTTTGCCAATGCATTATTTATATTTCTGATGAGCTTACTGCCGCCTGATTTTAGGCTATTATTAAAATTATTTCTACAGTAATCATCACAAAATTTCTTGTCGCTGCGCCCCTTGAGTGGCTTGTTGCAACTCAGGCAATTTTTTGAATCTACAGGCTGTAACATAAGCCGGACATTGTTTGAGGTGGTGAAAGTAAATCATTTTTTCCATTTGTAAGCGTTTACAAACGGCTACAAACGAATACTTACGGAAGTAAACGTATAATCTCCGACTAAGGGCAAAACCGAGGTACACCTTTGCATTGTGTTTGGCAATAGGGATATCCCAAACATTGAAATAAAAAATTTTAAAACCGCTTTGCCGCAAGGCAGGCACAAATCAAAAAAAGATGTACGCACTCAAAAACAAAGTTCAGTTAATTGGTAATCTGGGCATGAATCCTGAAATTAAAGAGATGACAGGTGGTAAAAAAATGGCAAGGTTTAGTATGGCTACAAATGAATCTTATAGAGATGCAAATGGCCAAAAACAAACCGAAACACAATGGCATAATTTAGTAGCCTGGGGCAAAGTGGCAGACCTAGCAGAAAAATTTCTCAGCAAGGGAAATGAAATAGTTATAGAAGGAAAACTTGTAAATCGAAATTATACCGATAAGGAAGGCATAAAAAGGTATGCCACAGAAATACTTGTAAATGAAATAGTACTACTGGGCAGAAAAGATGCCAGTGCGTAAGCTAAGGTTCGGTACAAGATGTTCTATGTATAATACAATGAATCCCTGGTGTAGCAACCGGGGATTTTTATTACATCATAGACTTAACTGGTTGTAATAACTATACAATAGATAAAAAACTGTGGAAGTATATGCAACAAATCTTTTCTACAACATTTCAATGCCAATACCCGCTTTATCATTGAGGGTTACTTTACCATCTACCACCAGCATCCCTTTATACACATCGTTCTTAATTAAAAAATTTCCGTCTAAATCCGCCCAGTCTGCCAGAGGTGCCAGTTGACTCATTGCACTTACTGCACAGCTGGTTTCTGTCATACAACCCAGCATCAGTTTCATGTCTAATGCACGTGCCACTTGTATCATTTTTGCAGCTTCATATAAGCCTGTACATTTCATGAGCTTGATATTGATACCACTAAATACTTTCCATGCTTTCTTTACATCAGCCAACCGCTGTACACTTTCATCCCCCATAGTAGGTATTGGGCTTTGCTCGGTAACCCAAGCCATATCATCCAAAGCAGCAATAGGCATGGGCTGCTCACAAAACACTACTCCTTTTTCATGCATCCAATGCATCATGTCCAAAGCATAATTTTTATCTGCCCATCCTTGATTTACATCTACACATAGCGGCACATTTGTAATATCTCTTACCGCATTTATCATGGCCTTGTCATTGTCCTTACTGAGTTTTACTTTCAATATTTTAAACCCCGCTGCTTCTTTTGTTTTGGTGCGTACCATTTCTGGTGTATCTAAACCAATGGTGAATGAAGTATTTGGCGTTTTTTCTGCACTCAATCCCCAAATTTTGTACCAGGGCTGTTGTAGCATTTTCCCCAATAAATCGTGGAGAGCAATATCAATAGAAGCTTTAGCAGCTTTGTTTCCCGGAGCAAGTTCATCTATATATGCTAGAATTTCTTCTATTCTAAATGGGTCTTTAAACTGAGTAATATCAACCATAGAAAGAAATGCAAAAACAGATTCATGGCTTTCCCCCAAATAGGGTGGCATACTTGCTTCTCCATATCCTATTACTCCTTCGTAACCAATTTCAGTAAGCACAACTGGTGTTGTGGTTCTTGTACTATTATTTACGCCAAATGCATGCTTGAGTTCTAATGTATATGCTCTGTATCTTAGCGTAAGCGTACTGCCGCTAAAGTTTTTCTTTTTATTGCTTGCTATCGCAAAATGAGGAATCAAAGGCAAAGTGAGTATTGCTGAACCTTTTTGTAAAAAATTTCTTCTGGTATTATACATAAAACAGATTATACAATTTAAAACCAGTTGCAATATAATTGGTTGAAATGAATTCCATCACAAAGCCCCTCCTACTTATTCATTGCGCAAGCAAATTAATTGTTTGAACAGAGCACTTGAAGATCTTGCTTTTGCAAGAATAAATTTTAGGTTTCAAAATTTGACAATAAGAATTGTTGAACCCTGTTACGCTCAACAGAATTTACGATGCACCAAGCTAAACCTTATTTTTGCCCCATGTCATCCAAGCCTGTACTACACACTTTACTATCTCCAAGATTATTAGATTTATATGCTGTAGAAAAGAGCATCGTTGTTATTATTGATGTATTTCGTGCCACAAGTACTATTGCTACTGCATTGTACAATGGTGCTGCTAAAATTGTTCCTGTAGCACAGGTAGATGAATGCATACAATTAGGTAAAACATTGCATGCCATAACCGCAGGTGAAAGAGATGGAAAAGTAATTGAAGGTTTGGAGCATGGCAATAGCCCTGCGGAATATCCTCGTAGCTTTATAGAAGGAAAAACATTGGTATTGACAACTACAAATGGAACCAAACTTTTGCACATGGCTTTACAAAAGGGAGCAGCAGAAGTATTAACAGGGTCCTTTCCAAATTTAGACAGGGTTGCAGATTATTTGCTGTCGCAAAATAAGAATGTTATTCTTGGATGTAGTGCATGGAAGGATAGATTTAATTTAGAAGATACACTTTTTGCAGGTGCTGTAATACAAAAAGTGAAAGATGCATTTACCATACATTGTGATAGCAGCATCATGGCTGCAGATATGTATGATTTGCATCAAAGTGATTTGCATAATTTTATCAGACGCACTACACACTGGCATAGACTGGCATCCTATGGTTTAGAAAAAGATTTAGAGTATTGTGTTACGGCTAATGTGGCACCATCACTACCCATATATACCAATGGTGCTTTGGTTTCAGTTGAATAAAAAATTCAAAAAAAGCACACCACACTATAATACTTAAAAAATGTGCAGGTAGAAATTGGAAGACAAACTGGATTGATTTTGAAAGTCCTACTTATAGCTGACCTTGATATTTTGGATCATAATCCACCATCCATTCAATACCAAATTTATCTCTAAACATACCAAAATAAGAGCCCCAAGGGCTATCCGCAATGGGCATTTCTATTGAGCCACCTGCTGAAAGTTCGTGGAATAAATGATCAGCTTCTGCTTTGCTTTCAGCACTAATAGATATTTTAAATCTGTTTTCATTTTCATTTACCTGCCCCATAAAGGATGGTACATCACTACCCATTAACACATTTTGCTTACCTATAGGCAAAGCCACATGCATTACTTTATTTTCTTCCTCAGCGGAGATAGGATGCTCTGCATTTGGCATGTCCTTAAATCTGGCCAACATGGCAAAAGAGCCACCAAATACTGATTTATAAAATTCAAATGCTTCTTCTGCATTACCATTATAGTGCAGATAGGGATTAATAAGTGCCATAAATGTTTGATTTTTATTGATGAATAAGCTCTACAGCCAATAAAAATATTTAATTTATTGTTCTCCGAGTATTCTTTTTTATGAGATAAGCTTTAATACATCTATCGGCATGCGGAATATTATTCAATGATGGCTGATTAAACATGATCATCATAACTTAGATGTTGAAGTTTAAATGAATTACAAAGCAGAGACTGCATATAACAGCATATAAGAACAATTCAAATAGTTTACTTTTTTTAGCTAAAAATTAAGCTCAAACACTTACCCATACTGCCTTTCAACAATATCATAATAAAATCAAATACAAAATCTGAGTTTAAAATGGAGGCATTATCAGTAAAAAATTAGCCTTATAAATTAGCTATTTATTCTTGAGCGTAAAAGAATAAAATATCCTGTTAGAAACCTACTATAAATACGAATCCCCCATAGAAATGGGGGATTTCTTAACCCTTAAAACAACCAACATGAAAAAAATCTTAATATCGTTATTACAACTATAATATTTGCTATGTTCGCAAAGATTAAAAATATATTTAAAAAAACAAATATTTTTTTTATACAGCATATTCTATAACCTGATGCATAGTTTTTACATATTCAAAGTGCATTCCTTTTATAAATTCGGGCTCTATTTCTAAGATATCTTTTTCATTTTGCCAGCAGAGCATAATCTCTTTAAGACCGGCACGTTTTGCTGCAAGAATCTTTTCTTTGATACCACCCACAGGCAGCACCTGACCTCTCAGGGTGATTTCACCCGTCATTGCCAACCATGGCTTAACTTTTTTCCCGGTAAACGCTGAAACTAATGAAGTGAGTATGGTAATACCCGCACTCGGCCCATCCTTTGGCACCGCACCTTCCGGCACATGTATATGTACGTTTTTCTTCTGCAGCAGCTCAGTATCTATACCATATTTTTTTGCATGCGCATGCAGATAACTCAAAGCAGTAATAGCACTTTCCTTCATTACATTGCCCAGATTGCCGGTAAGTTTCAACTCACCTTTTCCATCGCTAAGACTGGTTTCTAAAAACAAAATATCACCACCCACATAAGTCCAGGCCAAGCCCACTGCCACACCTGGCATAATGGCTGTTTTATAAATATCATTAGTGTAGCGGGCCCTGCCTAAAACTCTTTCTAAAGCAGGTACGCTCAGCGTGGATGCAATCTTGTTTTTCATGGCATATTCTTTTGCCTGATTGCGCATGATGGATGCCAACTGTCTATCCAATTCCCTTACACCGCTTTCTCTGGTATAGCTTTCAATTAATTTTTCCAGTACCCTATCGCTCAGGGTGAACTTGGTGTTACCCAATCCATGCGCTTCTTTTTGCTTGGGTACTAAATGCCTTTTGGCAATTTCTATTTTTTCTTCAATAGCATATCCGCTCAAATCAATAATCTCTAACCTATCTCTTAATGCCGGTTGTATATTTTGAATATTGTTTGCCGTGGCAATAAATAATACTTTACTCAAATCATATTCTAGTTCTAAATAATTATCATAGAATGTATGATTTTGCTCCGGGTCTAATACTTCGAGCAGCGCAGAGGATGGATCTCCACGAAAATCATTTCCAATCTTATCAATTTCATCTAAAATCATGACAGGATTTGAAGATTTTACCTTTCTGATATTTTGAATGATACGCCCAGGCATAGCGCCAATATATGTTTTACGATGGCCCCTTATTTCGCTCTCATCCCGCAGGCCACCCAAACTAATACGTACATATTTTCTACCAACAGCATGTGCAATACTTCTGCCAAGGGAAGTCTTGCCAATGCCGGGAGCACCCGTAAAACAAAGGATAGGGCTCTTCATATCTCCCTTTAGTTTTAATACGGCCAGATACTCCAATATTCTTTCCTTTATTTTTTTCATGCCATAATGATCGGCATCTAAAATTTTCTTACTGTTTGTGAGGTTGTAGTTGTCTTTTGTATATTCCTCCCAGGGCAAATCGAGAATCAGATCCAAATGATTATACACTACAGAATAATCTGGAGTGCTGGGGTGCATGCGTTCCAGTTTTTCTATACCCTGCTTAAACATTGCGGCAGCTTCTTCAGGCCATTTTTTTTCTTCTGCCCTTTTCTTCATTCGGCTTAGCTCCCGTTCGTTGGTATCACCACCCAGTTCATCTTTTATACTTTTAAGCTGTTGCTGCAAAAAATATTCTCTTTGCTGCTTATCTATTTCAGTTCTTGTTTTATTGGTAACTTGATCTTTTAATTGAGCATATTGCAATTCTTTATTGAGTTGCTCTATCAACTTATCTGCTCTTGTTTGCAGATCATCAATTTCAAGCAGGGCCTGCTTTTCCGCCAAATTTGCATTGAGATTGCTACTTACAAAATTTACAAGAAATGAAGGTGTTTCGATATTTTTAAGAATAAGCGAAGCTTCTGTGGGCAGGTTGGGCGATAGTTGTATGATCTGTGTTGCCAATTCTTTTATTGAGCCACTATATGGTTCAAAATCGAGTTCAAGCGGAAGAAAATCATCCGGCAAAAGCTGAATAGCCCCCTTGTAGTATGGCTCTTCTGATACAATACTATTTAGCTTAAATCTTTTTTTGCCCTGAATAATAATGGTGGTGCCGCCATCCGGCATTTTTATAAGCTTTACCATTTTGGCTACCGTGCCAATGGTACATAAATCGGAAGGCAATGGATCATCTAATCCAGGATCTCTTTGCGTCAGTACACCAATAAGTCTATTGCTCTTATATGCTTCCGATACCGCTTTTATACTTTTCTCTCTTCCAACAGTAATAGGTAGTACTACACCGGGAAAAAGTACTGTATTCCTCAAGGGTAACAATGCTAATACATCGGGTATTTCTAAATTGATATCTTGATCAGTATCATTGTCATTCAGTGGAATTATGGGCATAAACTCCGCTTCAATATTATCATCCAGCATGAAAGTATTTTTCTTTATCATATTTTAAGTAAACAAAGCGTTCAAAAATAATCGTCATTCTGTCATTTTAAACAGCATTAATTTTTTTTCAAAAGGGTTTCCCTGAGTTCAATAAGGGTGCCAGAGCAATAACATTATCTTATATGATACAAATTGGCATAAAAAAAGCACTGCCAAGCAATGCTTTTTACAATTGAGCACAAAAAACAGAAAACCTAAAAAAGTGTGATACCAACGCCCATCTGTACCTGATTATTTTTCCAGGTATCTTGGTTATCAATATTATTAATATCTGAAAGTCCAAATACATAACGACCATATACCCTAAAACTACCCCAGTTTAATTGTAAACCGGCCACACCATTTACATCGCCAGATTTAAAGGCTGCTTGTCCATTGTCCACTAAATCCTGATCATCATTCATTAGAATACTAAACTGAGGGCCGGCCAATAAGGTAAGTTTATCACTGGCATTGATACGCAGCAATAAAGGAATGTTTAAATAATTAAGTTTTACATCATCTCCGCCGGCAGGCGAAAGAATATTTTCATAGATATCTTTAAACTCTTCTGAATACTGACTGTTAGTCTGGCTAAACAAAACTTCGGGTTGGATACCTACAGTTTTATTAAAATCTATTTCTGCAAATGCGCCCAACTGATAGCCCAATTGATAAGCATCATCAAAAGATACACCATCAATTTTTGTAATGTTTGCACCCAGTTTTCCCCCTATATGCAAACTCTGTGCATTGGCCCCTGCCACTGCTGCAATTAAAAACATAACGATTGACAACTTCTTCATAGTAACTGATTTGATTTTTTATGTATAAGCCCTGTGACGGTTACTAAACGACTATGTTACATGGATAGTGCTTTTTGTTTTAAAAAAAACTGTTAAAAGGAAATCTGTGTGAGTTGTTGGTGTTCTTCACCAACAACTCTACCTTAGTATACTTCCCATTTAGTTACAAAATCCCAAACAAAAATCTCTGAAACAGAATGAAAAGTCGTTGAATATTTGTATTCAATTTCATCAGTTATAATCCCAGTTTTTACAGGGTTTTGGTGCTTTTAATTTATCTTTTGCATCATAACTTCATTACTACGAATTTCTATGCTTCATGAATTACGCCTCCCACACTTGATATTTCTATCTTTACCCCAATTCAAAAATAAGGCAAAACATTTGCATGATTACTTCTCAATTTTTGCAATATTTTTTGGGCTGTATATTTCATAAACGATTGCTGCACTTTTACTTGAGTTAATAGCTATTTCCATTCTAAATTACTGACTATATAAACTATTATAACAATGATAAGATAAAACTAAATCTAAACGGAATGAGCCCGACACAATATCGGACTCATCATTATCAAAATTAATTTTTAAATTTGTCTAAACTTCTGGGGGCAGTCTAAACAAGGTGGCTTTGAAGAATATATACTAATTCATTTAATAAGATGCGGAGCTGGTTGTTTGACGACCCTGTATTCTTCCACCCTTCATCAAACCATCATATTGACGCATGAGGAGGTGCGTTTCTATTTGTTGTAATGTATCTAAGATAACACCAACCATAATCAACAATGAAGTGCCGCCGAAAAATGTGCTGAATCCCTGTGTTACACCCAACAACTGTGCAAAGCCCGGAAGGATACCTACAAATGCAAGAAAAACTGCTCCAGGTAGGGTGATGCGGTCCATGATGGCTCCAATATAATCAGCAGTAGGCTGACCGGGTTTTACTCCTGGTATAAAACCATTATTGCGCTTTAGGTTTTCACTCATTTCCTTAGGATTAAAAATTAAGGCTGTATATAGAAAGGTAAAACCGATAACCATAACAGCATAAATCAACATGTACCAAGGATTACTGTGATCACTAAATATTTTTACAATGCCCTGTGCACTATCTAAATTGGTAAATGAAAACAGGGTGGGCAAAAACATGATTGCTTGCGCAAAAATGATTGGCATTACACCTGCACTATTTACTTTTAATGGAAGGAATTGTCTCGCCCCGCTAAACTGGCGATTGCCCGCAATCTGCTTCGCATAATTGATGGGTACTCTTCTCACACCTTGTATCAAAATGATTAAACCCATTATGATGGCAATCAAAATAGCTGTTTCAATCAAGAATATTAATAGTCCTCCACCACCTTTTTGCTGTTTGCTGGTAAATTCCTGTGCTATGGAAGTGGGGAATCGGCCAAGAATACCAATCATGATGATGATGGAAGTACCATTGCCCAAACCTTTGTCTTGAATTTTCTCACCCAGCCACATTACAAATAAAGTACCTGCTGTAAGGATGATTAAGGTAGAAGCAAAGAAATAAGGCTGATATGCTTCAATCATGGCAGGCGCATAAGTGGGCGTTCTAAGGTATTGTACATATGCACTAGCTTGCAATGCGGTTACAATTACCGTAAGATAACGTGTCCATTGATTTATTTTCTTCCGACCACTTTCTCCATCCTTTTGTATTTTTTGTACCTGCGGAATAAGAATGGTAGCCAACTGCATAAAGATAGAAGCAGATATATAGGGCATAACGCCCAATGCAAAAATGGAAGCCTGTGAAAAGGCACCCCCTGCAAAGGCATCGAATAATCCGAGCAACCCATTATTGCTGGTGCTTTTGGCAGCTTCATCCAATAAATTGGGATCAATACCGGGTAGTACTACATGTGCACCAATACGATATATTAAAATAAAAGTAAAAGTTACTATTATCTTGGAGCGTAGTTCTTCTATACTCCATATATTCTTAAATGTTTGAATTAATTTTTTCACTGGAATCCTTTATTTACGGCGTCTTGCTTCTAAAACTATTAAGCGCATCCATTTGGTGCGCTTGCAAATATTGTTTTTTTAATCTACTATTTCAAGTGTTCCGCCTGATGCCTCTATTTGTGCTTTTGCTTTTTCGCTGGCGGCATTTACTTTAAAACTATATTTTCCTTTAAGCTCTCCGTTTGCCAATATCTTTACTAAGTCTGTACGGCTGATGAGGCTATTGATATAAAGATTTTCCGGACTAAACTCTTTGAAATCGTATTTTTCACACAGTGCATCTACTTGACCAAGATTAAATACTTTATAAGATACACGGTTGTTATTTTTAAATCCACGCTTTGGAATTCTACGTTGGATGGGCATCTGACCACCTTCATGGGCCATTTTACTCTTATAACCTGCTCGGCTTTGTCCACCTTTATTACCTTTAGTAGAAGTGCCACCTTTACCGCTGGCTTCACCACGACCCAAACGCTTTTCTTTGTGGGTACTACCGGAAGCTGGTTTTAAATTATGTAGTTTCATTTGTTTGATTTTTACTTTCGGGGCATCTCCCCTCGCTTATTAAATTTACTATTAACCTAATTCTTCTACTTTCACCAAGTGATTCACCTTGCGAATCATTCCTCTAATAGCATCAGTAGCTTCAATTTCTTTTGAATTATTCATTTTGTTGAGGCCCAATGCTTGTAGTGTAAGTTTCTGGCGTTCCGGCCTGTCAATAGGGCTTTTCACCAATGTTACTTTTACCTTGCTCATTTTGATGAGTGTATATTATTATTAAAAAATATTAACCGTTGAAAACTTTTGTAAGTTTTACTGTTCTGTTTTTGGCCACTTGTACAGGTTCTCTTAGAAGTGTAAGTGCTTTGATGGTTGCTTTCACCACATTGTGCGGATTGGCAGAACCTAAGCTTTTCGCTAAAACGTCCGTAACGCCTGCACTTTCTAAAACGGCACGCATGCTACCTCCTGCAATTACACCTGTACCATGAGCTGCTGGTTTTACTAAAACTTTTGCAGCACCAGCCTTAGCAAGCTGATCGTGAGGAATAGTGCCATGCATGATGGGAACTTTTACCAAATTTTTCTTAGCATCTTCAATGCCTTTGGTAATAGCTTCCTGTACTTCTTTGGCTTTTCCCATACCCTGACCAACCACACCATTTTCATTGCCCACTACAACCAATGCGGAGAAACTAAATGTACGTCCACCTTTTGTTGTTTTTACCACCCTATTGATAGCAACTACTTTATCTTTTAATTCGATATCGCCACCTGCTCTTACGTTTGTTGTATTAACTTTCGACATTGTATAACTTGTATAGATGTTATTAGAATTTAAAACTGCAGACCGCCTTCTCTGGCTCCTTCTGCTAGGGCTTTTACACGCCCATGATATAAATATCCACCTCTGTCAAAAATGACATCTTTAATGCCGAGGTCGATTGCTTTTTGAGCAAGTGCACCACCTACTAATTTAGCAATATCGGCTTTTGGAGCTTTTTGAGCAGCAATGCTTTTGTCTTTTGATGAAGCAGATGCCAATGTTTGTCCGGCTGCATCATCAATGATTTGAGCATAAATATCTTTATTACTACGAAATACGGATATGCGTGGTTTTGATGCTGAACCTACTGCATTTTTACGAATACGAAAACGTATTTTTTGCCTCCTGATAACTTTTGCGTCCATGTTTACCTTCTTGTCCGGTTACACCGGAATGATTGAATTATATTTTTATGCGTTGCAATAAAGCTTCGCAAACAATTTTTATTTACCTGCGGCCTTACCTGCTTTTCTGCGAAGCACTTCACCTGCAAATTTCACACCCTTACCCTTATACGGTTCAGGCTTACGCAGGCTACGCAATTTTGCAGCTACTTGACCAATCAACTGTTTGTCAATGCCTTCTAAAATGATTTTTGGGTTTTGACCTTTTTCGGTAAGTGTAGATACCTTTAATTCTTGTGGTACTTCAAAAACAATATTGTGAGAATATCCTAAAGCCAAGTCAAGCACGTTGCCCTGATTTGCGGCTTTATAACCCACACCCACAAGTTCCATTTCTTTTTTATAACCTACGGTAACTCCAGTTACCATATTTGCAATTAATGCACGATATAAACCATGCATAGCTTTATGCCTTATTTGATCTGTAGGTCTTGTAGCTACTAACAGACCATCTTCTACAGCAATAGTGATATCACGATTGATGGCTTGCTTCAATTCACCCTTTGGGCCTTTTACAGAAATTACATTATCGGAACCCACAGATATGGTAACTCCTTTTTCTATAATTACTGGTTTTTTTCCTATACGAGACATTGCCGATTTTTTAATTGATACTTAAAATGGTTTTGTGTTCAGCCACGGCAGCGGCTTAATGAGCAAAACCGAATAATTAACTGATGTAGCAAAGTACTTCTCCGCCTACATTTTGTAGTTTAGCTTGCTTATCCGTCATTACACCTTTAGATGTACTGATGATAGCAATACCAAGACCATTTATTACACGTTTAAATTCCGTAGGACTTGCATACTGTCTCAAACCCGGACGGCTCACACGCTCCATACTACGAATGGCGGGTTGCTTTGTTTGAGGATCGTATTTCAAAGCAATTTTGATAACGCCTTGTTTAGTGTCGTCTTCAAATTTATATTTGAGAATATATCCTTGGTCATACAGAATTTCTGTCATCCTTTTTTTCAAATTAGAGGCAGGTATTTCCACTATTCTGTGTCCGGCCATTTGAGCATTACGGATGCGGGTCAGGAAATCTGCTATAGGATCAGTTACCATACTATTTGTATTTATTCAATTCAAAATTTTATTTACATACAAACCGATTATTACCAGCTTGCTTTTTTCACTCCGGGTATTTTACCATTTAGTGCCATATCTCTAAATATAACACGACTCATTCCAAAGAAACGCATGTATCCTTTTGGACGGCCGGTTAGCTGACATCTATTTTTAAGACGTACAGCACTACCATTGCGTGGCATTTGGTCTAATGCGGCATAATCGCCTGCAGCTTTTAGTGCAGCTCTTTTTTCTTCGAAATGAGCTACCATTGCTTCTCTTTTACGCTGCCTGGCTTCTATTGATTTTTTTGCCATATTCTTTTTTGACTATTTATGTTTGGCTAATTATTTACGGAAAGGCATTCCTAATTCTTTTAATAACTCATAAGCTTCTTGGTTATTTGCCGCAGAAGTTACGAATGTAATATCAAGACCTGTAATGCGATTTATTTTGTCAATATCAATTTCCGGGAAAATGATTTGCTCTGTAATTCCTAAAGTAAAATTACCACGACCGTCAAATGATTTGTCACTAACTCCTTTAAAATCACGTACACGAGGTAAGGCAACAGCGATGAAGCGATCAAGAAATTCATACATTTTATCTCCCCTCAAAGTTACACGTGCTCCAATTGGTACACCTTTGCGGAGTTTGAAGTTTGAGATATCTTTTTTACTCATGGTAGGCACAGCTTTCTGTCCTGTTATGAGTGTTAACTCATCTACTGCTATATCTACTAATTTCTTATCATTAACGGCCCCGTTTACACCTCTGTTTATGCAGATTTTTTCAAGTTTTGGGGTTTGCATTACTGTTTTGTACCCAAACTTTTTTACAAGTGCTGGCACTACATCTTGCTTATACTTTGTGGCCAATCTTGGCGTATATTTTTGTGTGCTCATTATTTAATTTCCTCCCCTGATTTTTTTGAAACACGAATCAATTTACCTTCTGTACGAGTACGCTTTATTTTTACAGGCGCACCAGCTTTTGCATCCCAAAGCATTACATTGCTGATATCAATTGGTGCTTCTATTTTTATAATACCACCTTGTGTATTGCGGGCAGTGGGCTTTGTGTGTTTTGTTACAATGTTTACACCATCCACAATTACACGTCCGTTTTCAGTTAATACTTTTTTAACTTCACGTGGTTTATACTCAATTTTACCGCTATCATTTTTACGAGGTTTAGAATCGCCACTAATTACGATCACTAAATCGCCTTTTTTGATATTGTACTTCGGTTTAAATCTTGTCTTCATTTTTTTCAACTTTTAGCTAATTCCTTTTGGTTTTAGCTTGATCATTAAGTTTGATATAGAGAACTGGCAATGTTTAATTTTCCAGTTAAAACTTATTTATAATACTTCCGGTGCCAGTGATATGATTTTCATGTAACCTTTATCACGTAGTTCACGTGCTACTGGCCCAAATATGCGGGTACCACGTGGATCATCAGAGTTATTGAGTAACACTACTGCATTGTCATCAAAGCGTATATAAGAACCATCTTTGCGACGAAGCTTATTTGTAGTGCGTACAATTACTGCTTTTGAAACTGTACCTTTTTTAATACCTCCTGCAGGTATGGCATCCTTTACAGTAACAACAATTTTATCTCCAATTCTGGCATAGTCCTGTCCACTGTTTCCTAGTACTTTTATACAAAGCACTTCTTTGGCACCACTATTATCTGCTACATTTAACCTACTCTCTTGCTGAATCATTGTTATTCTTTTTTGGCTTTAAGCGCATGCTTAGCCGTTAAAAAATTTATTTCGCTTTTTCTACTATTTCTACCAATCTCCAACGCTTTGTTTTGCTGAGGGGTCTGGTTTCCATAATTTTTACAATGTCTCCCACACCACATTCGTTTTTCTCATCATGTGCATGAAAGCGTGTTGTTTTTTTGAGGAACTTACCATAGAGAGGGTGCTTAACTTTCCGCTCTACAGCAACAGTGATGGTTTTGTCCATTTTACTGCTGTGTACTACACCAGTTCTTGTTTTGCGCAAATTTCTTTCGATCATTCTATACAATTTATGGTAGCGGAAAACCGATACCGGTCATTTTTATTTTACGGCTTTACGAGCTTTTAATACTGTTTGCAAACGTGCCACTTCTCTTCTCAAATCGCGGATACTCATTGGATTCTCTAATGGAGAAATAGCATGAGCAAACTTCAACTTATGCAACATCTCTTTTTCTGTTGCTATTTTTTCTTGCAGCTCTTGAGCAGTAAGCTCTTTAATTTCTTTCTTCTTC